>NZ_CEYLVT010000135.1:14314-14386 GCF_982860115.1 Moorena sp. | reverse complement strand
GCTGTTTCCCTTAGTAAGGGGGACTTTTGAATCTAATTCCCCCCTTTTTTAAGGGCTGTTTCCCTTAGTAAG
>NZ_CEYLVT010000135.1:0-14214 GCF_982860115.1 Moorena sp. | reverse complement strand
GGGGACTTTTGAATCTAATTCCCCCCTTTTTTAAGGGGGGTTAGGGGGGATCTATTGCCCCTAAATCCCCCTTAGTAAGGGGGACTTTTGAATCTAATTCCCCCCTTTTTTAAGGGGGGTTAGGGGGGATCTATATACATAATTACAAAGGTGACATTATGCCATCCCTTTGGCATAACTGTTAGGAATTGCTCTAAGAATTCCCAAACTATTGAGCAAAACTATTGGTAGAATGCAGTTTTTGGTTTAAATGCAGCCTGGTCTGATCTTGTGTCGATTGCACAAGTGTGTCTTTTATGTAGATGGTAGAGATTGCACACTAGAGTATTTTCTACCATGATAGATTTTCGAGCTGTTTTGAAATTAGGTCACTTCGACAAGTGGCACAGTTAAATGATATTTTAGCAATAACGTGTTATAATATAGCGGTTTTTAATTGGGTGGCGATTTTATCAACAATTCCTACAACAAAAATAGAGGCAGTGTTAATAACAGCAAAACTATTACTACAAATAAAATCGGAAAAGGGAAACGTAATACTATCAAATTCGCTGACCCTAACAGCGGAGATATATGGGCGAAAAGGTGATTATAGTTTTTTTAGCTTTGGTTGCGGCAGTGCTAGGATTATTCGGTAATGGGATATTTAACGAGCCGATACAAAGATTTTTTAGAATAGATCAGCAGCCGTCACTGTCACCAACGCCAACTGTTCCATCTCCTTTTTCAACTCCAGATAGTGAATAGGGATAATCTATAGCAAAGGGAGCAGGAAACAGAGAGCAGCAAGCAGTGAATTCATAAAATGTAAGAGGGTAAAAATAATGTGTACCTGATTAGAGTCTAAACGGCTATAGTCTGATAGAAAAAGCTTTTTTAATTTTGAAGGCTATACTTTGATAATTAATAATATTTAATTATAGCGTTTATTGAATTTATGAGGTACGGTTATCAACCTCAAACTCCCCCTTTGTAAGGATGATTTAGGGAGATACCTTTGTAGCTCATGGGAGAGAAAATGGCTATATAGCGTTTTTAATAACTATGAGGTACAGAGATTTTTTCCTTATTACCTACTCCCTGTTCCCAGATCCGCTGTTCCCTGCTCCCTTTACCATAGTTTACAAAACTTTACAAATCTCCTCACCAAAATATCCGGGTTCACAAAATAAATTCTGCAAAGCTTACTAGACTAAAGTGCTGTCTATAGCGTTTCTCCATCAGATGTAAACCTAGGAGGTCTTTTTTTATTGTCGAATAAAACTCCCGATCTCTTTCCCCTCTTACCTCCCCCCCTTATTAAGCGGGGCTAGCGGGGATTCCTCTTGCATGCATGCCTTTTAAAGCAAGAACTGTGTTTACAACTTAGATACAAACGCTATATGCCTGACCCCTCTACTCTCCTACTACTAGCCTACAGCCACTGCAAAAATGCTACTGCTAGTCTTGACTACAGTAAAAGCATTATCTGCACTCCTACTCAGAAACCCAAGCAATCCCCTCGGCTGGGGAAACCCCCCAATAGCATCACTGCTCCAGATGCGATCGCATTGGCTCAAGACTCTCGATTCAGTAATCTCAAAACACTCCAGGGACAGTCTTCACAAGAGATAGCCTTGCCCCCAACACTGCGTTTGGGTAGCCAAGGGGAAGTTGTGACTAGACTACAAACTCTACTGCAACAGTTGGGATACTACCAACAGCCAGTGGATGGTGTCTACGGTTCCAATACCTTTGCTGCTGTCTCTACATTCCAGCAAGCACTAGGGTTAAATGCGGATGGTATAGTTGGACCAATAACCTGGATAACTATACAACAATTGCACTCAGAATTCTTATCTGCTCAAGAGAGAGAGTTGAGCGAGATTTCCCCAAATCAGCCAGAAACTAGAGGGGAAGGCCAGGATACTTTTATTTCAACATCAGAGTCTTTCTTAGGTAATCAATCTGTTCGTTCAACCCCCTTGGACTCCCTATCCAATGAACCACTATACCTATGGTTATTTGGCTGGGCAGTGGTATCTCTTAGTGGATGGGGAGTAATTGCGCTGCAGATAAACTATAAACGGCTCCCAATTCGGCTGAGGATAGGAAAATCCTCTACAAAAACAGGGCAACCTGAGACTATTATTTTGCCCATAGAAGATAGCGAATCAAGCATCTATTCAGATGATTTGCTAACTACTATCAGTGAGAGCGAGATAGAGCAATCGTCAACCCCTGAAACGGTCTCTGAAACGGTTGCCATAGAGGAAAATGTAGACCAAAAAACTGTATACCAAACAAATCAAGACTTAACCTTAGGGAAGTATGGTCTACTTCTGTTCACCAGCCCAGGGTTAACAAGCCCTAATAGTTTACCGATACAATTTGAAGATAGTCAGGTAAATATAGCTAAGCTAAACTTAGCTAAATCCTCTACTTTGTTCTTGCCCTTAGAACAGATTAAATTTAAACAATCATCACCATCGAGCGGTGAAACTAATCTATCTTTATCAGCTGTTTTGGAATATTTGGAATCTTCTGCCAAAGGTCTTTACAGTTTTACCCACCCGTCTATATCCTCGGTTATTCAAGAATTGACCAACAATGAGTTAGTGGAAGTTGAAGCAGCTCAGGGTCGGATTGAACCTCTCAAGCACTTCTTTACTGACTTTACTGACCTGTATCGCCTTCCTCAAAACGCTAGCTCAGCTGACGAAAACCATCAGCAACATACCAGCACAAGTCAGGAAAATGTCCGCCGAACAGCCCAAGAGTCTGACCAAGGTGATCAAGGTATCCCTGAGCAGATGAAACCAGGAACTGTAGTTGGTATCCTATCCCCGACTAACCCAAAAACAGGAGAACGGTATACCTACTCATTAATTGATGATGCTGGCGGGCGGTTTATGTTAAGGGAGAATAAACTGGAGCTTACTGAGCAAACCTTGATGGATTTCAACGGAGATACTAGCCATACCGTGATTGTCCGTCGCACTGATTCCAAAGGTATCTATGTTGATAAATCCTTTACTCTGCGTTTGAAGGCTGAGAACGAGTCAGCACCTGCTCAGCCCCCGGTTGAAAGCCAGAAGAAGGTATCCACGGAAACGCGATCGCTTACCAGTGTCAGCCGTTAATCAATTCACGAGTGATCCAGTAACTCTACAGTAACAGGTAAGCCACAACTGATGGAACTAGCAGCAAAGATTGACCTTGGCCTTTGGGCCACGCTACGCGAATGGTCACGCTACGCGATGTTCCTTTGGAACCGCTTCGCGAACGCACACCTATCAAGACGGCATAGTTTGATAGGGGTCCGTGTAGGAATTGTGATAATTTTTGATGCCATATTCCCTACTCCCTACTCCCTACTCCCGATTCCCGATTCCCGATTCCCGATTCCCTACTCCCTACTCCCTACTCCCTACTCCCTTTGCTATACATAGGTTTAGCTTAGCCGGATGCTACAAGTGGAACACCAGCTATTTTTCTTCGGGTCTTCCCAAGGTAAGCTAGAATTATTAAGAAATCTTTAGAAAAAATTGTAACTGCTGCTACCTATTTCCAGGCGCTGGTATGACTCTCCCAATTCGCAACGTTGCTATTATCGCTCACGTCGATCACGGCAAAACTACCCTAGTTGACGCTCTACTCAAGCAATCCGGTATCTTCCGCGAAGGGGAAGACGTTCCAGACTGCGTCATGGACTCCAACGATTTAGAGCGGGAGCGGGGTATTACTATTCTTTCTAAGAATACCGCCGTTCGGTACAAAGACATCCTAATTAATATTGTTGATACTCCTGGTCACGCTGACTTTGGTGGAGAAGTAGAGCGGGTATTGGGTATGGTGGATGGCTGCATCCTAATTGTGGATGCAAATGAAGGACCAATGCCTCAAACCCGATTTGTCCTGAAAAAAGCTTTGGAAAAAGGACTGCGCCCGATTGTAGTGGTCAATAAAATTGACCGACCCCAAGCGGACCCTTATGGTGCCATAGACAAAGTCCTGGATCTGTTCCTAGAATTAGGAGCAGACGATGACCAGTGTGAGTTTCCCTACCTATTTGCCTCCGGTCTACAAGGCTACGCCAAAGAAGATTTGGACGCAGAAGCGGTAGATATGCAACCACTGTTTGAAGCGATTTTGCATCATGTCCCGCCACCAGTAGGAGACCCTACCAAGCCGCTACAACTACAAGTCACCACCTTGGACTATTCCGAGTACCTAGGTCGCATTGTGATTGGCAGAATTCACAACGGAACGATTAAGGCCAGTCAACAAGCTGCTTTAGTTAAGGATACTGGGGACATAGTTCAGGCAAAAGTTACCAAGTTGATGGGATTTGAAGGACTCAAGCGAGTTGACCTACAAGAAGCATCAGCTGGTTATATCGTGGCAGTAGCTGGGTTTGCTGATGCCAATATTGGTGAAACCATTACTTGTCCCAATGAACCCCAAGCCTTACCCCTAATTAAGGTAGATGAGCCTACCTTGCAAATGACCTTCTGCGTGAATGATTCGCCCTTTGCGGGTAAGGAAGGGGACTTTGTAACGTCGCGACAATTACGCGATCGCTTATTCCGAGAATTAGAAACAAACGTAGCACTACGGGTAGAACCCACTGACTCCCCCGATAAATTCCTAGTATCTGGTCGTGGAGAGCTACACCTGGGTATTCTAATCGAAACCATGCGTCGCCAAGGATATGAATTCCAAGTTTCCCAACCCCAAGTAATCTACCGGGAAGTTAATGGTCAACCTTGTGAACCCTTTGAATATCTAGTGCTAGATGTACCAGAAGAAGCGGTGGGTAGCTGTATCGAGCGTTTGGGACAGCGCAAAGGGGAAATGCAAGATATGCAAGTGGGTGCCAATGGTCGCACCCAAATCGATTTTGTGATTCCTGCCCGTGGCTTAGTCGGTTTCCGGGGAGACTTCCTTCGCCTGACCAAAGGTGAAGGGATCATGAATCATAGCTTCCTAGAATATCGTCCTATGACTGGGGAATTAGAAACTCGCCGCAATGGAGTAATTGTAGCCTTTGAAGAAGGGATGGCTACCTTCTATGCCCTGAAAAATGGAGAAGACCGTGGTGTATTCTTTATTAAACCAGGCACCAAGGTTTACAAAAACATGATTATTGGGGAACACAATCGTCCTCAGGACTTAGACCTCAATGTCTGTAAAACTAAGCAGTTAACTAACCATCGTTCCGCCACTGGGGATGAATTAGTGCAGTTACAAGCCCCAGTGGAGATGAGTTTGGAACGGGCTTTGGAGTATATTGGACCCGATGAACTGGTGGAGATTACACCTCAGTCAGTTCGTTTGCGGAAGTTGTCTAAGAAGAAGTTGGCGAAGCAAGGTAAAAGGTAAGGATTCAGGAATGTAGAATTAAGAATGTAGAATGTAGAATTGGTAATGTAGAATTGGTAATTTAGAATTTAGAATTCACCATTATGGATTTTGGATTTAGAATTCACCATTCTTAATTCTTCATTCTGCATTCTGCATTCTTAATTCTTAATTCTTAATTCTTAATTCTTAATTCAAGCTTCATTCATCCAATCACGAGCCGAGGCAGAAGCATCGATACCACCAGTGCGCATCTGGCGTATCAAAGCCTGGGGATCAGGAGACGCTTTAAGGGCTTCCTTGGCTGTGATTTTTTTATCAATTAGGTAGTTGTAGAGAGCCTGATTCATCACTTGCATTCCTTCAATGGTTTCAGTTTCCATCAGTCGGAACACATCCACATCTTCTCCCTTAAGCAAGTAATCCTGTACAGTTGGGGTATTGATTAAAATGTCATGAACCGCAATCCGACCCTTATCGGTGGTTGGTACTAAGAGTTGGGCAATAACTGCCAACAGGGACTCAGCAATCTGGATGCGGATCGCGGCCTGTTCATCAGGATTGTAGAGAGTCAACAGACGGTTAATACTGCTGATAGCATTGCGAGTGTGTAGAGTACCAAAGACCAGATGACCGGTTTGGGCAGCTTGTAGGGCTGTATCAACTGTGATGCGATCGCGCATTTCCCCAATTAGAATCACATCTGGATCCTCCCGTAACACAGACCGCAGAGCGTGGTGAAACTGATGGGTGTGCAATCCCACTTCTCGCTGACTAATCAGGCACTTTCGGGAGCGGTGGACATATTCAACCGGGTCTTCAATGGTAACAATATGTTTGTACTCTGTTTCATTGAGATGGCGAATCATAGTCGCAAGAGTCGTTGATTTACCTGAGCCTGTCGGACCGGTAACTAAAATAATTCCCTGACCCCTGCTAACTATTTTTTTGAAAACTTGCGGTAGAGTTAAATCATCGATTGAAGGAACATCAAGGCTGATTAATCGCAGCACAATAGCTCCCCCGTTTAGGGAGTCAAAACAATTGACCCGACAGCGCACTAAGCCAGGGTAAAAAATAGCAGTATCCAGTTCTTTGGTTTCAGCAAACTGCTTCCTCTGAACGGGAGTGAGAATCTCATTGAGGTATGCCTCAAAGACTTCCAGTGTCACCTTGTTATGACGTTTAGCCACATACATCTTGCCCCGAATCCTAAATCTGGGGACTTGTCCCACTCGAATATGAATGTCAGAAGCTTTGTGACTATGAGCCTCTGCCACGATTTGCTCGATAGAAGGGGAATGGCTAAGGTTCGAGTTAAGTTCTACTACTGGTTTAAGTGGTGATGGGAAAGTTTGAGGGTCTTGATCAATTTGCACTCCTACACCAGAATTCGTGTTCTTCATATGATGTACCTAGGGATACCCTTGCTGGACTGATCGGGTCGAGCCGTTGATGTTTACTTATCTTATTGTTGGCAGTAAATTTCGGTTGCCTGTTATCCAACCAAAGAACTGTCAACCCTAGAGAAATTTTACTTTAGATAAATATTTTTCACACTAATCCAGCTAGGTTTTTAATATTGCTGTCAGACATCACCTAGATATGATAAGCTTAAGTGTTACAGATTAATATATAACCTTAGGTACCAGAACTTAAGCCTAAGTATTCAGCTATCAGCGGTCAGCCGTGAGTTTTTAGCTCACCCTACTTGAGGTGCGGTCAGCTGAAGTAACTCAGCATTATTGCAATGCTTACCTGTTTTATTCAATACCTGCTCCCGTAGCGTCGCCGTAGCGCATTAGCTGATAGGTAGCTGTTCGCGTAGCGTGCGCGTAGCGCTTAAGCTAACCGCTAAATGCTTACCGCAGAAGCTAGAAGGCAGAAGGGACGAGATTTGGAGCTAGTTTTTAAAAAGTCCAGTGATTTTACCAAGAATGGATTGCTATAGTTAAGTTAAAGCAGTTAATTTAAACTACCTAATTTAGCGAGTAATGTTAGAAAACGGTTTACTGTACAAGAGCTTTTTATATTTAGCGGTATAACCAATGATATTCCATAGCTTGAATCCCATCACACTAAATTAACCCAAACCCAGTTCCCGTTTGAGCAGATTAATCGATTTGCTACCAATATAGTTTTCACAACGGATCACCTTGGGTGGTCGAATAATATCTTCACGAGCAGCTAAAATTGCATCTTTAACAGTTTGATAACTTGCCTGATCGCTAATAATTATCTGGGAACTGCGAACTAACGCTTTTAGTTTGTACTTGTCCTTGATCTGAGCCGTCATCACTAACAACTCATCTCCCCGTAGACTATGGACAATAATTTCTACCACTTTTAAAATCCCAGAACTGATGCTAACCACTCCTAAACGGCTACCTTTGGAGAGATTCTTAATTAGCTTAAGTTCTGGTTCATAGTCATAAATATCAACGGGGATAACACGAACAGATTTAGGGGCAACAATCGCTTCTGCTTTACCGATAAAATAGCGACTAGTAACTACTGTAGCCGACTGAGTTTGATCCAAAACGTCCGAGAGTTCTTCCATTGGCACCAACTGCACCGGGATTCCCAAGGATTGTTCTAACTCTTGCACCATCAATTCTCCAGCACCAATATCTCGTGACTCTACAGTCACCAGTACCCTAGCGCTACACTTTAACCGCCAGTCAATCTCCGACAAAAATAGTTCCCTAGCTTGGTTAAGGGAGCAACCTTGTCCGAGAAGTTGATTGAGGCTATCTTGAACAACCTTGTAAGCTTCGGGGGAAAACTGGTTAAGAAAGCCAGCCTGATGTCGATTACCCCCTTCATGACCCTGTGCCTTAACATAAATGCCTGAACCAGCATGGGACTCTACTAGTCCTGTTTCTTCTAACTGCCGATATACCTTGCTAATGGTATTGCGGTGCAAACCCGTCTCCATCGCTAGCTGACGAGTACTGGGCAATTTATGTCCTGGGGGATATTGTCGGGATGCGATCGCAAACTGAATTTGGTCAAATAGCTGCTTCGAGGCAGGTATTTCACTATCTTGTTGAATATGATACTGAACCATTACAGAGTCTCCAAAATCCCCTGTTTCCTACCATTATATGGTAAATTTTATAGTTTAAACTTTTGGGTCAAATTTTGCTATCCACTTCAGCTAGAATGTAATGATTCAACTGTCAACCGTGAGCTAAAAGCTCACGCTACTTGAGGTGCGGTCAGCTTAAACTAAGATTTTGGATAATTTAATCGTTCTAGATTTTATCGAATTTAAAGTCTCGGTAGTAAGGATATGCGCTACGCCCACGCTGCTTGAGGTGCCGTCAGCTGATAGCTTATACCATCTCAAGTAGCACCATCTGTAGCGCATATCCTGATAGCTTATACCATCTCAAGTAGCACCATCTGTAGAGCCTTATCGGATACCTATCAGCTGAGCGCTGAGCGCTGACAGCTGATAGCTGATAGCTTAAAAATCAGCTACTTATAACGAAGTTAGCTCCCAAATAACCAATTTATAAAAATCAATAAAAATCAATTAAATTTAAAGTTATACTCTCGACTATACTGAACTATCCAATTAAGTAAGCTAGTTAATTAACTTATTATTTATTTCCTAAATACAGGTATAATCTAGAGTTAAGCTACTGCTGGAGAATTGGCGCTGAATTCAGAAAGCCAAGAAAACCTTTAGCTTAGCATCTATAACTGCCAAGCAATAGCTTCACATCCTTCCAAATCGATTATGACACATAGGGAAATTCGTACCATTACCCTCAAGGTGGTCAATGGTGATCTAGACATAGCAGCTTACCTGGCAATGCCGGTGGCAGAAACACCTCTTCCTGGAATTGTGGTGCTGCAAGAAATTTTTGGGGTGAATGGTCATATCCGGGATATCACAGAACGGTTTGCCAAAGAAGGCTATGTTGCGATCGCTCCCGCACTCTATCAACGCCTTGCCCCAGGTTTTGAGACAGGTTACACCACTGAAGACATTAAGATTGGCAAGGAATACAAAGCACAAACCAGAGCAGCGGAACTCCTAGGAGACATACTCGGGGCGATCGATTACCTGAGGAGTCAAACCCCTGTGCAAGATAACCCCATCGGCTCTATTGGCTTTTGTTTCGGGGGTCATGTTGCCTATCTGGCTGCTACCTTACCCGATATTAAAGCTACTGCTTCGTTTTATGGCGCTGGGATTACTACCATGACTCCTGGCGGTGGTGAACCAACTATTACTCGCACACCAGAGATTAACGGTACACTCTATGGTTTCTTTGGGATGGAAGATGCTAGCATTCCAGCAGAAGAGGTTGATCAGATTGAAGCTGCTCTTGAGAAAAATAAAATTAATTATCGTATTTTCCGTTACGATGGCGCAGACCACGGATTTTTCTGTGACCAACGGGCTAGCTACAATGAAAAAGCAGCTACTGATGCGTGGGCTAAGGTTTTGCAGCTGTTTAGGGAAAAACTTGACTAAACTGTCACCGGAACCCAACTTTTTAAGCAGCTGATCCCATATCAGAAATCATTACTGATTGTAAACCGTTAATTATCATGAATTCAAAATCCACCTCTTCGACCACCAGCAATTCATCCTTTTCTATGGATGATTTTGCTCAAGCCCTAGAAGAATACGACTATGAGTTTAAACAGGGACAGGTGGTTCATGGCAGAGTACATAACTACGAAACCGATGGTGCTTATGTAGACATCGGTGGTAAGTCCCTGGCTTATCTACCAATTAGTGAAGTTTCCTTAGAATTGGATCTCGATTGGTCGGAAGTACTGCCCTTGAATGAGGAAATGGATTTCCTGATTATTCGGGAGCAGAATGCCGATGGTCAAGTTACCCTTTCCCGGCGTCAGCTGGAGATTAAGCAGGTTTGGGATGGGTTAGTTGAACTCCAAGAGAATGGAAAATCATTAGATGTCCGGGTTTCTGGAGTGAATAAAGGTGGTGTCACCGTGGATGTGCGCGGATTGCGGGGATTCATTCCGCGATCGCACTTGAGTCAGCACGACAATCTAGATTCCTTGATTGGTCAGAAACTAACAGTCACTTTCCTAGAAGCTGACCGCGATCGCAAGAAGCTAGTGCTTTCTCAGCGGGAAGCTTTGCGTGCTGCTACTTTCTCTGAGCTAGAAGTGGGACAATTAGTGGAAGGTAAAGTAGCTGCGATCAAGCCCTTTGGTGTGTTTGTGGACTTTAATCAAACCAATGGTTTGCTACACATTAAGCAAGTAAGCCAAAATTTCGTTGAAGACCTCTCCAAGGTGTTTGAAATCGGTCAAGTGATCCAGGTAATGATTATTAACTTGGATGAAGGCAAAGGTCGTATTTCTATGTCTACCAGGGTTTTAGAAAATTACCCAGGAGAAATACTTGAAAAGATGGCAGAGGTAATGGCTAGTGCTCCAGCTCGTGCTGAACGTGCTAGGCAAAAACTATTACAAGCATAAGTTAGATCGTTTGAATCGATAATGTTTTTTGTTTCTTGTTGACCGTTGACTGTTGACTGTTGACCGTTGACCGTTGACCGTTGACTGTTGACCGTTGACTGTTGACTGTTGACTGTTGACTGTTGACAGTAAACCCTGGACCAAAATACCTGATGAATCAAAACAATAGCCCAATGCATACCCTTACCGTAGATATTGGTGGCAGTGGCGTTAAGGTGATGGTATTAGATGAAGTGGGTAATCCCATCACCCAACGTAGTCGCTTAGAAACACCCCAACCTCCTAAGCCGGATGCTATTATTCATGCGATCGCATCCCTAGCACTCGGACAAGGGAATTTTGAACGGGTATCGGTGGGATTTCCTGGAGTGGTGCGCAATGGGATAACCTATACAGCGGTAAACCTTGATCCTGATTGGCAGGGATTTGATCTGGCTACTACCCTATCTCAACGCTTAGGCAAACCGGTGCGAGTAGCTAATGATGCCGATGTGCAAGGATTAGGAGCAATTACTGGCAAGGGAGTGGAATTGACGATTACCCTAGGCACAGGGTTTGGTTCTGCTTTATTTGTGGATGGCAAGCTGGTGCCAAATCTAGAAATGGGACACCATCCTTTTCGTAAAGGGGAAACCTACGAAGAACAGTTGGGGCGAGCGGCCTTAGAGAAAGATGGTAAGAAGAAATGGAATAATCGTCTTAAAAAAGCGATCGCATGCCTGGAGCGTTTGTTTAATTATAATTACCTTTACATTGGTGGTGGTGAAGCCAAAAAAATTAACTTTGAGCTACCCCCCAATGTAAAAGTAGTGCCCAATGTCGCTGGGTTATTGGGGGGTATTGCTTTATGGCGGGATTAGAAAAAACCCTTCAATACTATAGCGCTAAACAAATATAGCGCGCTTATACTATAACCCTAAGCTATAGCTTTTTCTGCATAAACCTGTTTGACAAATTCCCGAATTTTCTGCTGATATTCGGAAGTAGCAACAGTTGTCAAATTATTGTGAGCTGCATCAGGAACTAGCCAAAGCTGTTTAGGAACTGTAGCAGCATCGAACAAGACTTGACTCATCCTAGCAGGCACCGTCGTATCATTAATGCCATGGATTAAGAATATAGGTGTTTGGAGTGACTTAATTTTACTAATTGAGTCAAACCGCTGGGTAAGCAGAAGATCGATCGGCAAGAAACCATATTTTCTCTCATAATCTGCCATATCCCGCATGGAAGTAAATGAGCCTTCCGAAATCAAGCCTGCCATTTCTGGGTTACGCACCGCTAGATCAATCGCGATTGCTCCCCCTAAGGAATGACCATAGACAAAAATATCTTGGGGATTGATGCCTCGTTGTTGGACTAGATAATCCCAAGCCACTTGAGCATCTTGATAAACTTGGGATTCCCTAGGAAATTTCCCCTCGCTGCGACCATAGCCTCGGTAGTCAATCAGCAGCAGGGATAAACCGACCTGATTTAACCGTTGGGCTATTTCAAGATATCCCCCAATATTAGAGGCATTACCGTGCAGATATAGCATCACCTTACTTTCTGGTGAGTCAGAGGGAATCCACCAGCTATGGATTTTCTCAACTTTATCCTGATTGGATATGGGTAACCAAACCTCTTCGTAAGGCAAACCAAAGTCAGCTGGTGTATTTTCAATCACTGAGGCAGGACAAAACATTAGCCTATGTTGCAACAGCAACACGGAGGTACAAACTAAGGCGTAAGCGATCGCTATAAATCCTGCAACAATCAACATAATCAATTATCTTGATACTTCATCCTTCATCCTTCAAAACCGGTTGACTTAGATGCCATTCGGTTGCTTTTTCATAAGCATAACCTACTTGGAATAGCTGGTCTTCCCGCAATACATTACTAATCAACTGCATCCCAATGGGTAATCCCTGTTCATCAAAGCCACAGGGTATACTCATCCCTGGTAACCCAGCCAGATTAACTGGAATAGTCATCAGGTCAGTCAGATACATACTTAAAGGGTCTTCTGTCTTTTCCCCAGCTTTAAACGCTGTGGAGGGAGCTGTAGGACAGACTAGCACATCGACCTTGTCAAAGGCTGCCTCAAAATCCTGTTTAATCAGAGTACGAACTTTTTGGGCTTTGAGATAATAGGCATCATAGTAACCAGCGGATAGGGCATAGGTTCCTAGCATAATCCGGCGCTTGACTTCTGGACCGAACCCTTCAGCACGGGTTTTGGTGTACATAGAAAGGAGATTGTCAGCATCTGATGCCCGTAAGCCATATTTAACCCCATCGTAGCGAGCTAGATTGGCTGATGCTTCTGACGGAGCAATAATGTAGTAGCAAGGCAAACCATACCGGAATCGAGCACAGGAAATTTCCTGAATCTCAGCACCTAAGTCTTTGAGCTGATCAATGGCTTTAGTGACTGCTTTCTCTACTACTGGGTCTAAGCCTTCTCCAAAGGTTTCTGTAATAATGCCAATCTTAACTTTACCGTTAGATTTTAGGTCTGGTTTCAGGAATTGGGTGTAGTCGGGAATGTCTACTTTGAGGCTGGTAGCGTCATTGGGGTCATATCCTGCGATCGCATTCAGTAAAATAGCCGCATCTTCTACAGTGCGAGCAAATGGTCCAATTTGATCTAAGGACGACGCAAATGCCACTAAACCATAGCGCGATACTAACCCATAGGTCGGTTTCATGCCAACTACTCCACAGTAAGAAGCCGGTTGACGAATAGAACCACCGGTATCAGAACCCAGAGCAATGGGACATTCCCCAGAAGCTACGGCTGCCGCTGAGCCGCCGGAGGAACCCCCGGGGACATGGGATAAATTCCAAGGGTTTTTAGTAAGTTGAAAAGCAGAGTTTTCCGTAGAACTCCCCATGGCAAATTCATCCAAGTTGGTTTTACCTACCATTACTGCCCCAGTATCTTTGAGTTTTTGGGTCACTGTTGACTCGTAGGGTGGGACAAACTTGGCCAGAATCCGGGAGCCGCAGGTGGTCGGAATCCCTTGGGTACACATATTGTCTTTGATGCCAATGGGTATACCGGCTAAAGTCGGGAGCTCTTCACCAGCTGCGATTTTCGCATCTACTTGACTGGCCTGTTCTAAAGCATAGTCTGAGGTGATGTGGAGGAAGCTTTGGACTTGAGGCTCTAGGGCTTGAATCTTATCTAGGGCTTCTTGGGTGATTTCTACAGCTGAGCGTTCTTTGTTGATTAGCTGTTTATGCAACTCGCGGACCGTGTCCATGCTTACTACCTTTACTGACTTAACCATTCAACTCTAGTATTCTGACAAAAAATTCATGGCTTAGGGGTTTGGGCTCAGGCTTTTGCAAAGGGAGTCGGGAGTCGGGAGTCGGGAGTCGGGAGTCGGGAGTCGGGAGTCGGGA
>NZ_CEYLVT010000134.1:0-20339 GCF_982860115.1 Moorena sp. | reverse complement strand
ACCCCACACCCCACACCCCGTAAAGCTTTTAAGGCTGTTTGTCACCCCGTCAGGCCTAGTACTTATAGGTTATAGGGTTTGGTGCCCAGTTTTGTGTAAGTCCTGCCGTCAGTTAATTGACCAACAGTATCGAACAAGACATGGCTATATATCGTTAGTCAATAGACACGGGTCCTATAGATGACTACAACACCTGCTACTGAAGCGATCGCTATTCTCATTGATGTGGCACAGCGGGGAGAAATTGACCCATGGGATGTTCAGGTAATTGATGTCATTGACCGCTATCTAAGTACACTGGCATTAGACAGTGATCCAGAACTCGGATACCGTGACACGGACTTGTCTCAGTCTGGGCAAGCGTTTCTATGGGCATCCATGCTAGTTCTACTGAAAGCCGATACCTTGGAACGTTTAGAAGAACCCGACGAGTTGGAGGAATCGGAAGAACTGGATGGGTCCGAGGAAATTGATGGTAGGGCAGATAGAGGCTTGCCTCGCAATCTAGAACGTCATCTACGCCGTCGCTCTGCTGCCCGACCCCCTAAAAGACGCCCAGTAACCCTGCCAGAGCTAATTCAACAGTTGCAAGAGATGGCAGTCCAACTGGGTGAAAACCCCTTACCTTCCCCTAAAAAAGGGACTCGCTCTACTGCCCGTAGTCAGGCAGCTCGTATTGCCCATCTAGCTCATGATGAAAACCTGACCGAGATTGCCACACGGCTGGAGGAATTTCTATCCCGCTACTGGTATGAGCTAGCGGCAGACAACGATTGGCTGAATTTAAATCAGTTGTTAGAGTGGTGGACGTTATCCCCATCATCAGTTGCATCAACTTCCCTTGGTTCTTCTTACCAGGAGGACAAACTCAGAACAGCCAAGATGTCGGGAAAAGCTGACACAGAAACAGCGATCGCTCCTATTGAATCACTAATAGGGGACAGAGTTAGTGTTTTCTGGGGACTGCTATTGTTATCTGCTCAGTCTAAGGTTGAGTTATGCCAAGAAGAATTCTACCAAGATATAAAAATCCGTAAATTGGAGTAATGAACCCCACGCTTAAAAGGGGGGAATTTTAACATCAACTAGCCTTGTCAGGAAACCAGTAATTCTCAGCTGGGGTCACTCAAAGCATCACTCAAAGCATAGGTTAGAGAAAATTCCAGCTTGTTTGCCCCTGTGTAATAGCGGTGGGTATGAAAAAGAGTTAGGGATTTTAGTCCCTCGTGCTAATCGTGGGTGAGAGTTCAAGGACTAGTTAGAATCGTACTCAATTGCCCACATCAACCTCTATGGATTTAGTTTAAGGAGAAAAGATACATGAAAGCCATGATTCTGGCAGCTGGCAAGGGAACTCGCGTTCGCCCTATCACTTACACTATTCCCAAGCCATTGATTCCCATCCTGCAAAAACCAGTAATGGAGTTTTTACTAGAACTATTACGACAACATGGCTTCAACCAAATTGTGGTCAACGTCTCTCACTTGGCTAACGAAATTGAAAGCTATTTCCGAGATGGGCAGCGTTTTGGCGTTGAAATTGCTTATTCCTTTGAAGGTCGCATTGTTGATGGTCAACTGGTTGGGGAAGCCCTCGGCTCAGCTGGTGGCATGCGCAAGATCCAGGACTTTTATCCCTTCTTTGATGATACATTTGTGGTGCTCTGTGGTGATGCCCTAATTGACCTGGACTTGACAGCAGCACTTAAATTCCATAAAGAAAAGGGAGCAATTGCTACCCTAGTGGCAAAACCTGTACCACGAGAACAGGTTTCTAGCTACGGTGTCGTAGTTACCGATGAAACTGGCCGAATCAAGGCTTTCCAAGAAAAACCTTCAGTGGAGGAAGCCCTCAGTACCAATATCAACACAGGGATTTATATTTTTGAACCAGAAATCTTTAACTATATCCCCTCTGGTCAGGAATATGATATTGGCGGCGAATTGTTTCCCAAACTTGTGGAAATGGGGGCTCCTTTCTATGCGGTGCCAATGGATTTCCAGTGGGTTGATATTGGTAAAGTTCCAGATTACTGGCGAGCTGTTCGAGGTGTGCTGCTTGGAGAAATCAAGAATGTACCGATTCCTGGCAAAGAAGTCGCTCCCGGAATCTATACTGGCTTAAATGTCGCAGTCAATTGGGACAAAGTAGATATCAAAGGTCCGGTTTACATTGGTGCTATGACCCACATCGAAGATGGGGCAAAGATTATCGGACCAACTATGATTGGTCCCAATTGCTGGATTTGTAGCGGAGCAACCGTTGAGAATAGCGTAATTTTTGAATACTCTCGCCTTGGAGCCGGAGTACGTCTAGTGGATAAGCTAGTGTTTGGACGCTATTGTGTTGATAAGACTGGTGCGGCTATTGATGTTCAGGCGGCAGCCCTAGATTGGCTGATTACTGATACCCGCCAGAGTTTGCCTGTCACTGAACCAGCCGAACGACAAGCGATTGAGGAAATCCTGAGTAGCAAGAGTTAACAGGTTCACCTAAATCCCTGTCCTGATAGAAGGCGGGGATTTACCCACCTAAACAGCTTGAAAGAAATTTTCTAATTCAGGATCACACAAGAGGATCCGCGTATTTGGTAGTTGCTACTTTGAAATATTGACTATAATGGAGAGAGAAAATAACTGCAAGGGGCCTTAATGGTTTCGACGTGTTGGTGAAAGCTGACCCGTGATTCAGGTCGAGAGTGAGTCTTCTCTCGAAAATACCGGACTCAAAAAAATTGTAACTGCGAACAACATCGTTCCTTTTGCTCGTAAGGCTGCACCTGCTGTTGCCTAAACACCTATAAACAGGTTCGAGCGTCTGTAGTTTGACTCCGTTAAGGACTACAGACTTAACCCCAACGGATGCTCTAGTAAGCTGTCTTTGGTCGGTTTGCTAGCTAAGACTTCACCAAAGCATCCTGTCATCCGGGATAAGGGATGATCCCCGCTCCGAGGGTTAAAGGGGCTATGCCTGTGAATGAGCGATAAGTAAATAACCAGGGCGGACACGGGTTCAATTCCCGTAGGCTCCATTAAAAAATAAATCGGTAATGAAAAATAGGATTAATTTTAGTGATAAAAATAGGAGTGGTTATCCTGTAACTAATTAATCAATCTGTTATCGATGCGTGTTTATTGCTTTAAACTAAGCCCATCTACAATCTTTGATTGAGGTGGGCTTAGCTTAAGCATTCTGTTCAACCCAGATTTAGTCAGTCCAGATTTAGTACTATCGGTTTAACAGCTTATAACCTAAGCTTAATAAGCACCATGCCTATTAAAGATTACCATGATAGTTTTAACAATCAGCTTCAGGTCGTAGGCGATAGACCACTTATGTTGGTAATCCAAGTCCATAAGAACGATATCTTCAAAGTCAGTCACCTTTGAACGACCATTGGCTTGCCATTCACCGGTGATTCCAGGTTTAACTCTTAAACGCTTGTAGTGATGGCGGTTGTAGCTCATGACTTCATCAAGGGTAGGAGGACGAGTTCCCACTAGGCTCATCTCTCCCTTCAAGACGTTCCAGAATTGGGGAAATTCATCAAGACTGGTGCGACGTAGAAACCCTCCGATCCGACTGATACGGGGATCATTTTCATTTTTGAATATATGACCTTTAGCTTGGTTCTCTACTAAGTGCTTGAGTTTGTCTGCACCCACGATCATTGAGCGGAATTTCCAGATTCGGAAGGGTTTTCCATTCAGACCACAACGAAGCTGACTATAAAATAATGGACCGGGATCGACTATGGACATAGCGATCGCAATGGGAATTGCGATGCTCACGGTAATTAATAATCCAACCAAAGCTCCAATAATATCAATTAATCGCTTAATATTATTGTTGGCAGACTGATGAACCTCTTGCTGAAATAAACAACTGGGTATTCTGTTATCCCAAATTGGCGAATCAATCGAGGTATAAGCAGAAGACTTGGAGATAATCACGGCTTTCTATTAGTTATCTAAATTTGATTAAACGACGGAATAATTGCTTTAAATCCCCAGGCTGATAGAACAGTTATGCTCAAGGGAGCTAACTTGCTTAGGTAGTTTTTGGCCAAAATTTACGGAATAGTCTCCTGCCATTTTTAAAAAAAATTGGTAGACACCCACGAACCCTAAAGTCTTTGTTGTCAACTAAATAGTCTATTAATCAGACCACTTAAAACTGTAAAAGTTCCCGCTCAAGTAGATTTTTTTTAAAAAAAGTAGCTTATATATAGGTAGATGACCTAGTCATTTTTATTGACCGCCTTATTAAGAATTTTTAATCGAAGCCTCTGCTCATAGTATTTGGATTTTTTAAAAAAAGAGTAGTATATTTTGTATCATTTCATTGAACTTTCACATTTTATCGGCGAATTCGTGAAGGAATTGTGAATTGGGGTTGAATTAATTGACTTCCAGTCTGAATTTTGGTAATAATAGTTAACTATAACTAATCAACAAATTACTGGAAATGATTAGAGGTAAAGATAATGCAATTGATGTTAAGTTGGTAGTTATACGTCCCTCAAGACTACCTCTGATACCAAATCCAAGTTAAAAACTTCCTTTATAATCAAGTCACGGGGAGAAGCCTTGGGTTAAAGGCAGGCAAACGCAAGCTTATATAGCCGCAACTTCCCTCTCGACTGGGCTAAAAGGGGGCTAGAAAAGCCGATTTAAGATCACAGATCAGTAAACACTGCTCTAGCTTAGCCATGTTGCCAGCTTGGCAGCAATTTTCAAGAATTTACCGAAAACAGAACAGACGCGCTTCATCCGAGTCTCTTAAGAGCGTCCCACGGATTGCGAAGGGCTGAGGCTCCGCTGCGCGAACACATCTGTTCTGTAATGAAAGAAACTTGCATCGTTACAAGCCACTATTTTCTTTGCTCAACGCTCTTCAATCTTCCGACCCACCCCAGGTCTCCGCCCCACCCTATACCCCACAAACCCCACAGCGTCTCAAACGCTCAAGCTACTTGTCACCCCTTGAGGTAATTCACACCCATCTGTTCACACAAATCTGTCAACGCATTAATAGTAGCAATGACTTCTGAATGGTCAAGGGAGTCATTGGTCCGAGATGTCTTCTGGGACTCTGGTGTAGGATCAGCTAAATGCGATTGGCCGTAGGCCACGCTACGCGATGCTCGGTACGAGCCGCTACGCGAACGCAATGGTGTATTTTCTTCAGACAATCCTATCCGCCAGGATTGAGGCAACTCTCCTGTTGACCAATCCATTGGTGGTTCCTGATTCAAATCTGATTGGCCTTTGGCCACGCTACGCGAACGCTCAGACACCGCCTCAGTCATAGTCACAGAGTTTTTGGGCAATAAGGTTTCCGGATGTAATTGAAAGCTATCCTTATCCTCAAGTTCAACCTGTACATCCGCTGGTTGTTGTGAGGAAGGCCATAGGCTTGAAGCTTCTCGTTCTAACTGCTGAGCTAGACGATTCACAAAAGCAGCAAACAACATTTCTCCCTGCATGCCTAAGCTGTGCATTTTTTCAAGTTCCTGAGATAAAGACTGCTGGTAACCTTGAAGATCTCTTTGTAGGGTCTCAAAAGTCAACCTTTGGTTAACATCTATATTCTGTATGAGTTGATCAGATTGTTTTTGAAGCTGTTGTAGTTGCTCAATAACCTTTTGTCTTTCGACTACAGCAACAATCTCGTCCTGATTTGAAGGCAATCGGTTGATTGAGTCGTCACTAGTGGGATTCTTTTTTAAGTGAGCTTCCCAATTCGCTAAAATTTGAGATAGCTTTTGCGTCAAGCTTTCGACAAGGCGGTTGATTAGCCCTTGTGAGAAGTAGTCTGAAGCAAACTGCACATTTGCAGTTTGTTGTTTGGTATAGTAATCCAGCTGCTGTTTGGTACTCTCCAAATGCTGAATTTCTCGTACTAGAGACTCCCGCTGTTGCTGTAGAGCCTCCAACTCTAGCTGCAATGGTTTCGTCAAATCGGTACGTACAAGATTCATTTCTTGAGTAACCGCTTGCAGGATTTGCTGCACTCCCTCCTGAACAGATGTGGTTACTCCCGTCTGAGATGGGGTGACTGTAGTACTTGTCTTGTCCGATTCTACCCCTAGTTTTTGCTGTTGGGAAACTAGGTAGCTACGAACTTTCCGCAAAACCTGGTGTGCAGCCGCTAGGTCACCAGACTTGAACCATGGTAGAGGAAAGTCAGGCTTATGGAGGATGTGGTCAATATCAGCAATCAGAGATTGAATGTCGGTTTGAGCAGTCACTTTGAAACCCTTGACGAGAACAAATTGAGTCATACAGGAGTGAGAGTCAGCCCCCTGTGTCTAATGTTAAATTGCCACAGTCACCAAACTATTACAAATTGTTCATCATGGAGCATAATAACTGTACTTACCCGATGTGATTATTGCCAACCCCTCTACCAGAATTAGCCTACCTCAGCTTACTGCAAGTAGTTTAAGAATCTTGGTTTGTCAAGGCAATTTCACTCACATCAGTCATTGTCGTTGGTCTACCAAAGGTGGTGAGGTTAAGAAGATCTGTTTCATTGGCTTCTTTTAGTTGACACAGGCACACTCCCTGACTCACGTGATTTGACAGCGGATCATCTATCTATTCAAGGTGTTTACGAAGCGCTCATGATCCCATGGAAGACCGATACAATTCATCTGAAGTTAACTCTAATGTTCATGATTCGATGGCTAGCACTCCTTTTTTTGCTGGCTTACCAGATCCTAGTGTCGAAAAAGCCATTGCTAATATGGTTACCCGTCGCCATCCTGCAAATCGAGTGATTTTACTGGAAAATGACTGGGGGGGGTCTGTCTATTTCATCTTAGATGGTTGGGCAAAGATTCGCACCTATAACCTTGATGGGAAGGAGGTGACCCTGAATATTCTTGGGAAAGGAGAAATCTTTGGTGAAATGGCAGCGTTAGAGGAAGTACCTCGTTCAACAGATGTGATTACCTTGACCCCTACAACCATTGGTAGTATACCCGCTCAGGATTTTACTGAGTTAATTCATACGGAACCTTTGGCTGGTGTCCACTTAGCTCAGTTGATGGCAAAGCGTTTGCGTCAGGTTAACCGACGCCTACGCTTGCGGGAGTCAGATAGTACCTCACGAGTGGCAGACACCTTGTTGTTTCTCGCTGAAGGACAAGGCAAATTGAAACAAAGAGGAACTGAAATTCCTAACTTACCTCATCGAGAGATAAGTAGCCTCAGTGGATTGGCGCGGGAGACGGTCACACGAGTCCTGACAAAGCTGGAGAAGAAAGGCTTGATCATGCGGGATCAGGATATCCTTTTTATTTGTGATCTGCCTGCTCTGGAAAAGATGATTATCTAGTCTTGAGATATAAGGTATATCCAAATGAGGAGCAATTTGAGATGGGCTAAGATGCAAGGGTACTTTAACAGTATCTCTTCTGTTATCATCTGTCCCTTTCCTCAAGAGGTTACTAAATTTGCATGAGTGATTCTTTTGATGATGGTCAAGCGGCTTCACAAGATCTCTTTGCCCAATCTAAAAACAAACCCACAAAATCAACAACGGAATTCCCTAAGAGCAATGCGGATGTAACTGAGATGGGAGATCAATTAACTCGGGAGCCAAATCACCCACTAGAAAAGAGGGAACCTAGGGCAGTGTACAAACAATCCACTTCTGCTAACTCCCCTAGCCTGAGTAATGGTCTAAACCCTAGACCTAAAACACCTATAACCATGGTAGAAACAGCGTTTCTGGCCAGTACTGCCAGCTTGATTTGGCTGATTAATTATTACTTTCCTCTCGGACCAATACTCAAAATGTTTTTCCCAGTGCCGATTGCTTTAGTTTACCTAAGGAGGGGCAGTAGGGCATCCTGGATGGCAGCACTGGTTTCGGGGTTGTTACTATCAGTGCTTATGGGAGTAACTCGCAGTATTATCTTTTTGGTCCCTTATGGTCTGATGGGGGTGCAACTGGGAGCTTTGTGGAAACGTCGAGCTAGCTGGCTGCTTTCTATTAGCATGGGTACGCTAATTGGTACAATAGGCTTCTTTTTTCGGTTTTGGTTGTTCTCAATTCTATTGGGGGAAGACCTCTGGGTTTACGTGATGACCCAGGTGACAGCATTATTGGATTGGTGGTTTGTCAAGCTGGGCTTGCTATTTCAGCCCAGTCTATTTCTAGTTCAAACCCTGGCTATAGTAATGATTATAATCAATAATGCCATTTATTTATTCGTGGTGCATATTGTAGCCTTACTCATGCTCGACCGATTAGGAAACCCGATTCCTAGACCACCAAACTGGGTAAAAGTTTTGCTGGATTACGATTGACCTATTAGCCATTGGTCACTTGTAATTGATAAGAGCCTGTTTGTTATACTTTGAACGGTCAGCTTACTCGCTACTTGAGGGCTACGCTTTCCGCAAATAGTTATCAGCTCTGAGCCCTTGGAGCTTAGAGCTTAAGCTTTATCGATTATCTTTAGCTCAGTTTTTGCCCGTGTAAACTATGGCAATCGTTCTTTTATTTTATTGAAATTTATGGAATTATATGGCTAACTAATATGTGTTAAAACCTGTGTGAAAAACTAGTCCTATTGACTAGTTAATTAGTTACTTATTTATTTGCTACTTTTACAAAACGATTCTTTAACCTTATCCAAACTTTACTGTTACCTTCCACCACAATTGATATGTAGTGTATCATTTGTTTTTATTTATTTTTATATTTCAGATAAGAACTAAGGACTAAGAATTAAGGACTAATGATCCGAGTTTATACCCAGCAGGTAAAGGGAAAACGGTGGTTACAGCAGTATCAAGGATGCTCACCGGTATTTGCTTGTATTTTAGGATTCACTGCTACTGGGCTGATTCCAGGGATTTCTGCTGCTGGTGCTACCCCAGATGATCGTCAGTATACTGCGATCGCTGATGCTGAGTTTTTGGTCAATGGAGTTACTCGCCAACCTCAATATCCCCTTCCTCCTCTAACTGTGGGAGTATCCCCTGTCTTGATTTCCCGTGCTGTAGTTGAGGCATTTAACCTACCCATCTATCTGTTCAATGCTGGTTTACCTCACCCTCCGACAGTACCAGCCATTGACTTAGGTGGTATTCCTGCTAAGTGCCTAACTTCTGGCAATGCCTTGCCCCTAGAAACAGTGAAACGGCTATTTCGGGAAGGTTTACAATGGGGAGAAAAGCTAGCAAGTGTGGTTGGTGATAGCTATCTGATTATCAGTGAGTGTGTGGTTGGGGGAACTACCACCGCACTTAGCCTCCTCACTGGCTTGGGGATTGATGCTGCTGGTAAGGTTAACAGTAGCCATCCCCAGTGCAATCATGCTCAAAAGTGGGAGGTAGTGAAGCTGGGGTTACAACGAGCTGGGTTAGGGGGTAAGGGAGCCGGGGAGCTTCCCAAAAGAGAACCTAGGAATAAACATTTACCTTCTCACCCCCACCATACCGCACCTTTATACTCCCTCACCTCCTCATCCTCTCACCCCCTCACCCCCTCACCACTTGATCACTTAAAGCTAGTAGCAGCAGTGGGAGATCCGATGCAAATTGCTGCAGCGGGTATGGCAATGGCAGCTAGTTGTCGGTGTGGCGTTTTACTCGCTGGTGGTACCCAAATGCTAGCGGTTTATACCTTAGCACAGGCATTGGCAGAGTCTGGTTTAGCCTACCCCAGTATGATTGAGGGTAATTCCCTAGCATGGCAACCAGCACAAGTAGTTGTGGGAACAACTCGCTGGGTGGCAGAAGACTCGACTGGTGACACGGTTGGATTAGCAAAAGATATTGGGAGTGTACCCCTTTTGGCAACACAATTGAGTTTTAGCCAGTCTCGTTATTCTCAGCTACATTCATATGAGCAAGGATATGTCAAGGAAGGTGTGGGTGCTGGAGGATGTGCGATCGCAGCCCACCTTTATAAGGGCTGGAACTCGGCTGAATTACTTCAAGCCATTGAAAACGTAGTGGAGCAATATCGTCTTTCTCTGAGGTGATTGTTGTTGAAGCCAGTGAAAAAACACTTTACAGTCTGACCAAGTTAGTTAGAAAATCACAGAGGTGCTGATTTGTTTTCCCTATTAACCTTCAACCCTTAGACTAATCTGGAGAAGACTGCCAATTAGGAATGAATTCGCTGTGCTAGGAGTTGTTCTTCTAAGGCAGCAATCCGATTGTAGGCTGCTGTAAGTTGGGCAGTTAAGCGTTGAACTTGAATATCGGCAGAGATATTATTGTTGCTATTGCTAGAGAAACTACCTAGCCCAGAGTTACTATCAATCAGCACATCTTTATGTTGGGTTAGTAGGTTAATGGAACTTTGACTTTCCTTGGCCTGGGGTATCGGTTGCCCAGTTAGCTCAGGTTGCTGAGTTTCCTGCCTTGAACTATTTTTAAGTTCAGAAAGGCCTTCTGAAAGCTTCAAACTGAGTTTTTCGATGGCTTCGCACAGAGTATCCACTCTATGACTTAGAGCCATGATTTGATTTTGATATTCATCCATAGGATTTTAAACTGCCATAACTTAGTTCTTTTTTATCCTAGTCACTTAACGATCAAAATCCGATGAATTGCTGATTTATTTAACTATTGTCAAAAATCAGCTCTAAACTCCTTAGAGTCTGTTTTCCAGAGTGATTTTTTCAAAAATACCAGATAGCCGCTGTATATCTTAATATTTACCCTGATTAATTCAGGTTTAATTAATAATTGTCTTTTATACCAAGTTCTGCACTACAATTAGCACAATCGGTTTTTTCGGAATTAATTCCTTGGCAATAGTAATTTTTAATACATAACATACGGATAAGTTTACCGATGTGATTACGTTCTCCAACTCCTATAAAGATGGTAAACTAATAGCAGTTGACAATATAAGCAATAAGTGTATTAACCGCTTGATATAGATTTTTCTATCCCCCCATCACTCTATCTTACAGATTTAGATTTGTTATAGTTAGGTCTCAAACAAGACTGTGTGTTGAGGGGGAGGACGGGGAGGAAAAGGGAGACATAGCTGGTGTTTTCGTTCTTTTGATCATGGTTACTCTTATTAAGAGTAAATTAATAAGAGTAAAACTATCATTGATGTCAAGTGATGTAAAAGTGATGTAAAAGTAGATTCAGATGCCTTAGCCCTTGACTTGGATTAGTTTTGTTAACCAGACTATGAGTAGTTGTTAATTGATTAGATTTACTAGATCTAGCAGATGGCTGTTGGTCTAAGAAGTCACAAAAGTCAGTTAATTGGTAATAGCTATGGTAGTTGCTATTGAGCCAATGTAAATTAAAGTCAAATAGTTGGTAACTAGAGGAAATTCAGAAATACTTATGAAGCGACGCTCCTTGATACTAGGTGCTAGTACCATAGCCCTTAGTCAGTTAGCATCTGGTTGTACTGGACAACAAGCCTCTTTAAAGATAAGGCTGTTGCAAAATTCAATCCCAGTTCAGCTGTTGGGTGAATTTCGTAAGACCTTAACACTACGGGCTAAGCTAAATTTTGACCCGGAGAAACAACTATCTGCTTTATTCCAACTCCTGACAACCTTGAAAAAGCAAGGCAAATCCAAGAATAACCAAGATTGGTTTCCCCTAGATTTGATCCCGATTAGGTTTAGGAAACCGATAAGTCCTGATTTAGTTACCTTAGGAGATTATTGGCTAAAGTCAGCCATTGAGGAGGAATTGATCGAACCTTTGAACATAAAAACGTTGCCAGGATGGGAAAAACTGCCGCCAGAGTACCAGAAACTCGTCAAACGTGACCAAACTGGTCAGCTAGACAATTCAGGAAAAGTTTGGGGTGCTCCTTATCGCTGGGGTGCTACCGTGATTGCCTATCGCCGTGACAAGTTCAAAGCCTTAGGCTGGACTCCCACCGATTGGAGTGATTTGTGGCATGAGTCTTTACGCGATCGCATTTCTATATTAGACCACCCCCGAGAAGTGATTGGTTTAACCTTGAAAAAGCTAGGCTTATCCTATAATCAACAGGATTTAAATCAAGTCAAAGACTTGAAACCAGCACTTCAACAACTGGCTAAACAGGTTAAATTCTACAGTTCGGATCACTACCTAAAACCTCTAGTTTTGGGCGATACCTGGGTCGCAGTTGGTTGGTCTACGGATATCCTGGCACTAAGAACACGCGATCGCCAAATTGAGGCAGTTGTGCCTCAGTCAGGAACAGCCCTGTGGTCAGATTTATGGGTAAAACCGGTATCAGTTAGCTCTGCTTCTGAGTCCTCAGAAAGTAACTCTGAGTCGGATTTAAGCAAAAAGTGGATTGAATTTTGCTGGGATAGCAAATCAGCCAAGGAAATTTCTCTACTGACTAATGCTGCTTCCCCGATTCTGGTTAATATGCCAAGAAATACGCTGCCACAAGATATCCAATCTAATCCTCTACTGCTGCCAGAAGCAGCAATTCTGGACAAGTGTGAATTTCTCCATCCCTTACCAGAGTCTACACAACAGGAGTATCTGTCCTTGTGGCAAGAAATGCGAAGTACTTGAAAATTGCCTGTTCTAGTTTTGTGATAACTGGCAAAAGGCAGAGACTTTGCCAGCTAAAGGTACTTGACCAGGAATACATACCTCCACCTGGCACATGGAATTACCATCACAGGTATAAGCTCCTAAAGGCTTTCCTCGCTGGTTAAATACTCTGGTATTGTAGTCATAATCCCTGGCAACGTTTCCCATTTTGTTAATAAAAGCATACCTACCCAGATAGTTAAGCAGACTCCAGAGTTGGCGATTCACTACCAAATCTACCCGGCCTTTACTCGGATAAGCTAACCAATTATCCAGTAGTTTACCGCCAAACTGTTCATCAGCCCACCAGAAACTTGGAGTAGTCAGCTTAGTTTGAGAGATAGTATCAGCAGTAATCACAGACCCATCAGTAGGAAGATTATCTGGCTGCAGTAAATTTAAATTCACAGCTTCTGTGTCCGGCTGCACTCCTACAGTCTTTTGAGCTAAAACTGGTTTAGGCTTCCAGCCAACCACAAAACAGCTCTCTAGAAATACAAGGCACAAGACACAAGGCACAAGGTATAAAGGATTTATTTTAGTAACGGTGTTTCTTTTATCCATCAAGCAACCTTAAAGAATTAAGAATGTAGAATTAAGAATTTAGAATTAAGAATTTAGAATTCTACATTCTGCATTCTGCATTCTGACAGACAACCTACCCTACACCGAACCCCAAAGGCGAACAACCAACTAACCTTATCCCCACAGACGACGCCTAGGAGAACCATTAAGACGCTGGTGGGTATCAGAGAGTAAGGAAGGAATATCCAGTTGTTCGGGGCAACGGGGAAGACAGTCACCACACTGGGTACAACGGTTTCCCTTCACCCCCCTAAACCAATGACCAGCATTTTCAAACATTTGATAGCGGTATTGACCAAACTCGGTCATGTCGTAAGCCAAAGTAAGATTGCGCAGCCGCAAGACTTCTGGAATATTAATGGTTTCTGGGCAAGGTAGACAAGCATAGCATTGACTACAGCGGTCAGTTCCTAGAGCATTGTTCAATTGGGTTTCCAAACGAGAGAATGCTACCACTTCCATTGGGCTCAAAGACTCGTCTCGGTTCGCCACACTTAAAGGCAGAGTCAGCTCATCTGGGTTAGCCGGTCCAATACTAAGGGTGGTAATGCGGCGATCGCTTAATAAAAACCGATAGTTCAGTTCCAGTGGGGAGAAGGGATGGCACAGTTTCTCTAAGGTTGGTGGTGGGGTGTAGAGTTTGCCTCCTTTATCAGCAGGAGATATGATGAATATCCCCATGTCCTTCTGATTAGCCAATTTAATCGCTGCAGCATTGCGTTGAAAGAAGTAATAGTAATGTAGGTTAATGAATTCAAAAAAATCTGTTTGAATTGCCCCTAGAATCACTTCTATTGAACCGTGGCTTGAAAAACCAACATGGTTTATACGTCCCTGGCCTACGGCTTTTTGAACAGCTGCCATACAGCCACTGTCAGACTTTACCCAGGACAGATGCTCTTCAGTGTTAATCCCATGAATTGCTAAACAATCGACATAGTCCAGCTGTAAACGTTCTAAGGAATCATTAATCCACTGACTCATCAAATCAGCATCAGGGGTTGGTTGAATCTTGGTGGTGATATATAGCTGGTCTCGTGGTACTGACAATCCAGCTTTCAGGATGTTACCAAGGTACTCTTCACTCTTGCCGTAACCCCTGGCAGTTTCCAAGTGGTTAATTCCTTGATCCATTGCCTGTTGCACCGTCTTCTGAGCATTTGACTCAGATGCTAAGCAACGCATGGTGCCACAAGAAAAAACTGAAAGCTGGAGATTAGTTTTACCAAACCGCCGATAACGCATGTTCCCCAACTGCTGGAATAATCAAAGTCTTTGCTTAAAACGTTGCCCGAAAAACAGTTGCGCAAAAAGCTCAGTTGATGGCCATCGATTGTCTTGGGGTATAGCTTCGGGTATAGCTTGGGATATACCCATTTATCCCAACGCTCACTTAGGATAGAGCATCAGGATTAGAGCATCTGAAAAACTCCCATCAATGGCTAGATGGTAAGGCTTTCAGAAAAATCTCAATAATTTTTTGACAGAGCAATTAAAATATTGTTGCTGTTAAATCCCGTTTAATCCCAATATTTTCGCTTTAGGTACCACGACTATATCCTCCACGGTGGAGAAAATCTTCTGGGCGGATATTAGAGACAAATTCCCGAAAAGCTCGACGCTCCTCTTCATCCTTATCTTGGTCTACAGGAATCGAAGCATCAGCAATAACTTCTTCCATCACCCAAATCGGACTGCCAGTACGCAGGGCGATCGAGATGGCATCACTTGGTCGAGCATCAATTTCTTTCTTTGTCTCACCCTGACTAACACAGAGGCTGGCATAGAATGTGTTATCTTGGAGAGAGTGTATTATAACACGATCCAGTGTTATGCTCCACTCCTCTAGAAAATTGACCATTAGGTCATGGGTCAGGGGACGCGGTGGCGTTTGTCTTTCCAAAGCACTGATAATTGCCTTTGCTTGATCTTGCCCAATATAGATTGGCAGAGCACGCCGATCTAAGACATCTTTGAGTAACACGATGGGGCTACGTGTTACAGTATCTACTGCAATGCCAGCAACTCTCATTTCAATCATCAGCTTAGCCTCTAGAATACGGTCAGCATCAGGGGCATCAAAGCGAAGCGGTAAACTAGTACTGTACAGACGGGCACCGAAACTTGCGCTTGCCAGATCTGTTCTTTTCACGTTACCGGTCAACGGTAAGATTAGCCCTTGAGAATCCAATTCGGTGAGATCAACAAGATTGTATTCTCCAAGTATGCCTTAGTCTCAGGAAATTTGTTTGGCCACTTCACTAAAAAAACACAAACCTATGCCAGCTCTTTTCCTACTAACAGTATAGTTGCACCAGTTCATCCGCTTACAGAAGAACAGTATAAACAACAGTGTTTACAGGATTAATTCAAGCTCTCGGCACAATTGGACCAATGGGAAGCGATCGCTTTATTGTCTCCGGTACCTCTGATGCTATGGATGTTATCTTACAGGATTTAGAACCTGGTGATAGTGTAGCAGTAGATGGAATTTGCCTAACGGTAGAGAAAGTTTTGCCCACAGGCTTCTCGACCACTGCTTCTGATGAAACTCAGGGGCGCACCACCCTTGGACAAAGGCTACAGACAACTTCCTACGTTAATTTGGAAACGTCTTTGCGTGTGGGTAGCAAACTAGGGGGTCATTTTGTCACAGGTCACATTGACGGTATTGGCTGCTTAACGGAATCTTTACAAACACCAAACTCCTGGGAAATGTGCTTTACAGCACCAGCTTCTTTGATTGATGTGTGGCAGCATAAGATAGCTCGTTATCTTGTTCCCAAGGGTAGCATTGCCGTCAATGGGGTCAGCCTAACGATTGCTGAGTGTGACCCCAACGGGAGTTGGTTCAAAGTAGCGGTGATTCCCCATAGTTACACCCATACCAATCTTAGCCACTTACGGACTGGCAATTGGGTGAATATCGAAAGTGACATTTTAGGGAAATATGTCGATAAGTTGCTGGGTAATCGAGTGCCAGCTGCTGAAGCGATGGATGACATTTCTCCGGAATTTCTCCTAGAACATGGGTATTTGACATCCTCACCCGGCTGAAGCTTGTAGGGCTGTTTCATTCTTGTGAAAAATCAGGGAGGCCAAAAGTGAAAAACTAAACAAGCCAACCTTCACACTTCACACATCAGACTTCACATTCTATGTACCAAACTGACCCGACCCGTTCCCCAAAAGAGTACCTCCCGACGATGTATGATCTTAAGAGTGAAGATCCGGAGGAACCGGGCTTGCCCGATCAATTCCACGAGCTACAACCACAACTGTTGCGGGAAACATTTCGTTCGCCTACTTACTCACCAGAATGGGTATTTATGGCTAGTGACATGAACCTTTACTATGATGTGAGTCATCCGTTGTGGTATAAACGTCCGGACTGGTTTGGGGTGGTGGGTGTGCCTAAGTTATATCAGCAGCGGGATTTACGCTTAAGTTATGTGATCTGGCAAGAAGGGGTAATCCCTAGTGTGGTGGTAGAACTGCTGTCACCAGGTACGGAAAAAGAGGATTTAGGGCAGACACGACAGGAACTTAACGAGCCTCCGACGAAGTGGCAGGTTTACGAGCAGATTCTGAGAGTGCCTTACTATGTAGTTTTTGACCGTTATACAGACCAACTGCGAGCTTTTGAATGGGTTGACGGTTACTATCGGGAAATGAGTCTGAATCAACCGAGGGTATGGATGCCAACTCTAGAGTTGGGGTTGGGAGTATGGCTTGGTTCCTTCCAGGGGATTGAGCGGTTATGGTTGCGTTGGTATGATGCTCAGGACAATTGGATTCCGACCTCGATGGAAAGGGAAGCTCAAGAAGCACAACAGGCACGGTTGTTATTAGAAAAAGAAAGACAACGGTCACAGCGGCTAGCAGAGCGGTTAAGGGCGATGGGTATTGACCCGGAGCTTCTGGAGTAATCAGGTCCAACAGAAATGCGATCGCGTAGCGTGGCCTACGGCCAATCGCGCCCCGCGTGACCTTCGGTCAATCCCATTCTGATTAATGATCTCACTAATGATCTACAAAGCTCGTTCCCTCAACTACTTTTCCCCCTTTTCCCTTTCCTACTAAAAATCTATAAGCTGCGAGAGTCTCCCTTGCCGTTCTCTCCCAAGAGAATAGCATCGCTCTTTCCTTACCTTTTCTAATCAATTCCTCCCGCAATTGAGCATTACTGATCACCTTGACCATAGCATCTGCTAATTCAATTGGCTGATTAGGGTCAATTAAAATTGCGGCATCTCCCGCCACTTCAGGAAGAGATGAAGTATTAGAGGTAATCACAGGGGCACCCAAAGTCATCGCTTCCAAAACAGGTAGACCAAACCCTTCATAGTAGGAAGGATACACAAAAACATCTGCATTTGAGTAAAACCAGGCTACCAGTTGATCGGATAAGTAGCCCAGATGATGAATATGATGTTTCCAAGGGGAGCTAGCAATAGCAGCAAAAATAGATTCATAAGACCATCCTTTTTGCCCAATCAGTACTAACTGATGCTCAATTTGATGCCGTTGTTTTAAATAATTAAATGCTGAAATCAGAGTATTAATATTTTTCCTGGGCTCAAGAGTACTGACAAATAAAATATAGGGTTGGGCGAAGTCGTAATTAACTGATGTCAGCAAAGACTCCACCTTGGTATCCGGTAAATCTAGTGTATTCTGTAAATCTAAAGTAGAGTAACGGCTAGCTTGAGGAATAACTTGGATGTTGTCAGGATTCACTCCTAAGTAATTGACGATATCTTGTTTAGTAGACTGGGAAACAGTAATCACTAGATCAGTCCACCGTAAACATTGTTTTACCCGAGCAGTATAGCTTTTAACAATTGAGTTAACATACTGAGGATATTTAATAAAGGTTAGGTCATGAATCGTCATAACCCGCAAGCTTTTTCGACAGGGATAAACCACATGATCAGTACCATGGACGATATCAGGATTGCCTAAGTATTGCTCACAATAAGGTAAGATGGGATTAGGGATAGTAGCTAGTAAACTAGAGATAGTAACCGGTAACGGTATAGTTTTAATCTCTAGATCTTTAATCTCTAAATGCCTAGTTAGCACTTCCAGAAATGACCAATCACGGGATAACCATTGTCTTACACTTGGTTGATAGGCGACACTTAACTGAAAGTCTTCCTGACCTTGTAGCTTATGGAGTGCCTGAATTAAATTTAAGGCATACATTCCAATGCCACTTAACTTATGGCGGATTGGTGTAGCATCAACAGCAATTTTTATCATTAGTCAAATAAGAATTGGTAATTGGTCATTAACTAATGACTATAGATAAACTCTGTTCCGGTCAAGATGCCATCACAAATAACATCTAATCCTTTACTTTTACCAGGAATTAATTCATTCACATCAGATACCTGAAGTTTAAATTCCGATGGATTACTAGCTTCAGTGGTCATCTCTAGAGGAATCATGCGCCGGAAGAAAAAGTGATAGGCATACTTCCTTGCTCGTTTGATGATTGCTTCAGGTAAGCCATCCCCTAGGGGTAACTGATCTAAATACTGAACATACTCCTCTACAGAACTGGCATCCATAGTGATGCCTTTATTACGAATCCACGCTTCTCCTGCAACAATTACAGGTATGCCCATGCTGGTTAATTCTACGCCCATTTTAGTGCCGTAGATCAGAGCCGCATTACATTGAAGGATAGCAGCATAAGTGCTAACGGGACTTTCTGGGGGAATCACAAACACATTTGGAGGGAGAGTGGGGAAAACCTGACGAATTTCCTCAAACAAGGGTTGACGCGATCGCAAAGTCCCTCGAATTTCCGCTGGGTGGATCCGAATTAACAACTGTAACTCTGGTCTTTTAGCAAAATACCGAATAGTTGTCAATACCCATTCCAGCATATTAGGAAAAGCATTCACTGGGTAATGGAGTTGAGCATCCCACATCACATTAGTCAGTAACCCAATACAAGGACGAGAAAAGTCTACGCCTACCGCATCAGTAATTTTGGTCAGGTCAAACTGAGGACTTTCATGGAACCAAATCCAATCCTGAGTTCCTTGCCACCGACTTTTCAAATAGTCCATCAACTGCTGTTCCATCTGGGAATTCCACGGTATAGTTTCCCAATTACTTACTGGCTCCCACATCAACTGGTGATGATAGGTTTCATGGTGACTAAAGATAAAGCATTGTTTGCGATAAGCAGGATTCCAGTTCACCACCCGCACCCCTTCCTGACGGGCTACTTCACCAGTCAACCCCTGAGGAACATAAATGCCGTGGTTAAATACAGCACACTCAACCTTAACCGTTTGCAGCAGCCGACGGGTTGCCCAAGTGGTCAGGATTGCCGCTTGGAAGTAACGCTTGAGAATCGGCTTAGCATTGGGTTCCCCTTCCAGGGAAGCACGAGCATAAAATCGCAGAGCTCCCGCTAAAGCATGTTCTCCCACAGCTACCCCATCTAGGGTGTACTTTTCAATCTCAGCAATGGTCAGACTACTAGCTATCTCCTTGGCCTGTTGGTAATCTCTATCTGTGAGAAAGTCACTGTAGCGATGGATAGTCAATCCTAAGGGCTTATAGATCCCATCGGCTAGGGGAAAGCAGTCGTTACACAAGTCACGTTTAGGACCATAGTTTACAAACAAGTCCTGTTTGGGATAAAAACTGACATCACACCAAAAACAAGCTGGTAAAATACCATCACAAAGCAAAATGTGAACTTGAGCACCCCTGAGGGTTAACCCCACTGCTAGTAGACTTTCTAAAGTGATGGAATGAATTTCCCCACCCACACTAGTAGCTACCAGAATCTTAGAGCCAGTTTGGGCAGCCTTTAGGGCATTTTGCCATTGGTTTAGAGACCCTTTCAAGACTAAATCCCACCTGGGCTGATCTCGAATAATGCGCTGTCTACGCTTATAGAGCTTAACCCTGCGATGAAGGGATTTGTTCCGCTTGAGAAACTCTTTGATCATTTGATAGTTGACGGTTGAGTGTGAACAAGTGACAGTCAGCTAAGCCGGATTACTAGCATATTACTTTTACCATAGAGGTTTGGAGATCATTGCTTTTCTATGTACTGTATGTACTGAACACTGTAACCCCAAGCCAAAACTATGCGAGAACTCTATCCGCCCATCGAACCTTACGGAATTCCCCAAGGCTGAAAGCCCCGTGTTTTTAAACCGGGGATGAAAGCC
>NZ_CEYLVT010000133.1:11044-20542 GCF_982860115.1 Moorena sp. | reverse complement strand
ACAGGTTACAGGTTACAGGTTACAGGTTACAGGTTACAGGTTACAGGTTACAGGTGATTAAACCTTCAACCAAACCACCTTGGCCAATAGGCCACGCTACGGGAACAACCATGCAACCTTGGCCAATAGGCCACGCTACGCGAACAACCAAACAACCTTGGCCAAAAGGCCACGCTACGCGAACAACCAAACAACCATCTCGTCAGCTTGGAAACCTAAAATCCACATAGACATTTAAAATAGCATATGTCAAACTTGTTGTGCCATGGTGGGTGCATAAATTTCCACAGCTGACCAGATAAGTAGATATAGATACCTAGTAAAAATTGACTGTTGCTAGAACTCTACTGATTCGATTCCTAAGTCCTGTACCAGCGTGCTTCAGATGAGTCTGTGCATTAATCCCAACTGCTCAAATCCCCGCAACCCTGACAGTGAACTATTTTGTCAGAGTTGTAATTCTGAGTTGTTGCTGGAAGGGCGCTATCGAGTGATCACTCAACTGGGAAGTGGCGGTTTTGGCAAAACCTATGAAATTGTTGATCGTCAAGGCAACCCTAGAGTTCTGAAAATTCTAATTAAGAATAGTTCCAAGTATATTGAACTATTCCAAAGAGAAGCCGAAGTCCTCGCCCGACTAGAGAATAGTGGCATTCCCAAAGTAGAACCTGATGCCTACTTCACAGTCTACCCCAGAGATAGCGACGAGCCAGTTCATTGTCTGGTGATGGAAAAGATTGAAGGATTGAATCTAAAGCAATACATCCAAAAGCGGGGTGCTCCCATTGACCAAAAAATTGCCATTCGGTGGCTGATCCAGCTAGCTAGCATCTTACAGGCAGTACACAGTCATAACTTTTTCCATCGGGATATCAAGCCCTCTAACATTATGCTCAGGACAGATGGACAACTGGTGTTAATTGACTTTGGCACTGCCCGGGAAATCACGGTTACCTTTGTGACGAAAAAAGCCACTAGTATGGTAACAGGGGTAGTTTCCGCAGGGTATACCCCATTAGAGCAGCTGAACGGTCAGGCAGTCCCCCAATCAGACTTTTTTGCTTTGGGGCGCACCTTTGTTTATCTACTCACTGGTCAAGACCCGAGTCAATTTTATGAAACCTATACTGATCACTTAAGCTGGCGTGACACTGTTCCCAATATTGTGCCACAACTGGCAGATTTCCTCGACTATCTGATGGCTCGTTTACCCAATCAGCGTCCCCAAACTGCTGAAGAAATTTATCACCAGTTAGTAGCTATTAACAATGCATTGTATCCCACCAAGATACCTTTCCATACCAAAACTAGCCAAGCCTCCAAAGAAACAAAAAGCCATCAGTCAAGAATCAGTAATGGTTCTTCCCCAAGACGGCCAGCCAGTACAACTCAACCCTGGGTTAGTCCTACACCACTGCCAATTTCTTCTGCCCCTAATCGGAATAGTAATTTACTAGACCCCAATTTTGTAGCTCTTTGCCAACAGGAACTCGCTGAGTTAATTGGTCCGATGGCTACCATTGTCTGCCAGCGTACTCTTGTCCAGAATCCTAACTCTTCCGCCCAAGAATTTGTAGAAGCTTTATCTCAAAAAATTCCCAATCAAAAATATGCCCAAGACTTTCAACGGCGTTTACTGTCATCGGGTCAGTTATAAGTAATCATTAGTAATCATTCAGTCATCAACGAAGCAATAAATTACTAATTTTATATTACTAATTAGTTTCTGAATTTAGCATATTCATCGCCATTTCTAAACTAACTTTCATCCGATTCAGAGATTTGGCAAGTATACCGATTTCGTCCTCTGAATCATGGTCAAATTCTCCAGCCATATTGCCAGTACTAACTTCCTTAGCTAATTGAGCCATCTGCTTAAGAGGTGTGGTCACCGATACCTTGAGGAAACCATTAATCAGCAAGATGCCTACCAGGAAAAAAACACTAATAATCCCAATCACCAATCCCTGTAACTGCTTAGCCGAATTAAAGATTTTAAACGCTGGAACTGATACAATTTTGGCACCAACAATTTCATCGAGCTTCCAACCAAAACCATGGTCATCACCGTAGCTAGCAATTTGGCTAGCAGGGGCGGCTTCAGGAGTACTATGGCATCGTAAACAGCTTTTTTCAGAAATGGCGAGAGGACGGGCAACATAAAAAATTTTTCCACTAGGAAGAGAGCGAAAACCGGTTTTTTCTGTTAGCTCTGGCTGCTGTCGAAAACTCTCCACAATTTTGGTCTCGAAACTATCAGCCTTATCTCTGAGATTAGTTGGATTAAGCGTCGCTTCTTTATAGAAAAAATCCCCATATTTCTCACGTTTACGTAAATTTTCAAAAACTTCCCGAGCTGAATAAGCAGGTACTGTTTGAGGTAAAAATCGGTCTTCATTTTCCAGTCGATCAGCTAATTCTGGATTCACTTGATTATTGGTATACTCCCGTACCGAACCCATGGTTTCGATCAGAATTAGGGCTTGGTCAGTTACCACTTTTTCCGCATAGCCTTTTAAAAGTTGAGACAAAACTAAGCCACCAGTCAGTACAAGTCCTATAAAAATGAATAGCAGTAGTAAGTTGAGCTTGATTCCTAAATTAAGTTTTTTTAACATTAGCAATCTCCCATAGTATCATGAGTGCCACAGCTGTTTTAGTTTTTAAGGTAATTAATTATGTTTTCCCGCCGTCTATTCTTGTTGAATCTTATATTGATTTTTACAGCTTGTAACTCACCCGATACCCCTATGCTAGGTAAATTAAGTATTGGGATCGTAAGTTACGGGGAAAGCGATCGCTTTATACAGCCATACTCAAAGCTAATCGAATATCTTGGTGCTCGACTTAAGATGATTATAGAATTAGAACCGATTTACAACGAGCGCAGAGCACTAAATTTGATTAAGCAGAGCAAGTTGTCTATCCTGTTTGCTCCTCCTGGTTTAGCAGCCATTGCCATTGCTGAGGCACAGTACATACCAGTGCTACCTCTCGAAGGAGTGACAAAGTCACGCTCAGTCATCGTAGTAGAACTCGAAAGCCCAATCCAAGACTTGACTGAACTAGCGGGTAAAGTCATTGCTTTAGGTCAACCTGGTTCTGCCACAGGATATTATCTGCCAATCTACAATCTCTATGGTCTGACCCTAGCAGAAGTGCGTTTTGCCCCCACACCAAAACAAGTCTTAGAGTGGATTGCCTCTGAGGAGGTAGTCGCTGGAGCTTTGTCTTTAGAAGAGTTGGAACGCTACCGCCTAGACTTTAGTCAGACTAGGTTCCGGATTTTATATATAGATTCTCATAAAATTCCCAGTGGTTCTATCCTGATCGGACCAACAGTCGAGAGAAATCTACAACAGGAGATCCACAAGGCACTAGAATCTGCCTCCAGCAGCATGGCAGCATCAGTAGGATACATCCCCAATGCTAAAGCACCTGATTATGATTACTTAATTGATGTGGTTCAGAAGGTTAGACCGATTGCCGAACGGATTCAAGAAAAACCTGCTCCTTTATACAGCCTTCCATTGGAGTTATAAAACTTCCAAACAAGGGGAGAGACCGGCAGTAACGGAAGAGCATATATTATATTGCCATTAGGGATTTTTAACAAATAATTTAGGATGGCTACATAAGCGGTTGCAAATGTTAATGGTTGCTAGGTAATCGGCTTTGCCTACTTAGCAAGTTTGCAGTTATTAAAAGACCTCTAATCCCCAGGATTCCCTATCCTGCTTTTTAGGAAAGGTAATTGCCATCAAAATTCGCTCAACAACAGTCAGGGCGGTAAATAAACAGTTATTAATATGATACTAATCTTTATCGGATAAGGATTACAGTCGCTAGAGTGACACAATTTAGTCAACTAGTTTTTTTTTGACTAAAGAATTTAAACACTAATTTATAATATCGGTATTTTTTTTAAAATTCGCTTATAGTTTATATTTTTTCCTGAACCATTAGCGAGCAAACCGTATCAGTAATTAGAGGAACATTGATACGGATTCGGTTATGAAAATTTACACTCCTATTGCTTTACTTACTGTTTTAACCATCTGGTTTGGGGTTAATTTACCGATGATTGCCCATGGCTCAAATGCAACACTAAACTATAGTAATGATTGTCCCAGTGTAGTAGAGCAAACAGGACAAATTTTTTCTTATGGGAGAAAAGAAAACCACAAATTTGTCTCATCACCAGTAATTCCGACTACCCTGATCGCTCATCGTGGTAGCGGACGTGTGTATCCTGTGTGAGAGTCAACTGACTCGATTCAGTTTGAGGGCATATCTGGCTGCATTTCAATCCCACTGTTGGGTACGAGTAGCGGGCTACAGTGGGAAAGTGCCAATTCAATATAGTTTACTTGTACTTGGCTTATTTTATATAATATATTGGAAAAGACATGATTAGGGTGCCTCTTAATTCGTCAATTTTCTACCAAGCAACCTCAGCTCACTTTCTTCGATGACAGTGAGTTAGTCCTAGTGTGGAAAAATGAAAATAAATAAGCTTGATAACCAACGGAAGTAGATGTGATTGCCCCTAAGATGATCAACCAATCCGATCTGATCAAAACCCTAAGCCCCAGTGCAATGGATCAGATCATGCTATACCTGGCTTTCAGCGCCCTGCGGACGAGTGGACACCGACATGGGGCGTTTCTAGATGCAGCAGCAACCGCTGCCAAATGTGCCATCTACATGACCTATCTGGAGCAAGATGGCAATATCCGCATGACTGGGCATTTGCATCACATTGAGCCAAAGCGGGTAAAGGTCATTGTTGAGGAAGTTCGACAAGCGTTAACAGAAGGGAAACTGCTCAAGATGTTGGGGTCTCAGGAACCTCGCTATCTGATTCAGTTTCCCTATGTCTGGATGGAACACTATCCCTGGCAACCAGGGCAATCTCGTATCAATGGCACCAGCCTTGACCTGGAAGAAAAGCGCAATCTTGAGATGAAGCTGCCAGATCACCTGCCGGATGCCCAGATCATCAATTCCTTACAATTCTTTGAATTAATAGAATTTCTGCATCGGAGATCCCAAGAAGACTTACCACCAAAGCGACGTCTGCCATTGAGTGAAGCTCTAGCTGAACACATCAAGCGTCGCTTAACCTATTCAGGAACTGTCACCAGAATCGATCACACCGGTGGCTTACCCTACTACGCTCTAACCAGTGCATCTTACTCGCCAGTAGATGACAAAGCCCGCACCTACACCATGATTGAGGAAACAGCGCGATACTTCCGGTTAATTAGAAACTGGGCAGAGCGTCAGCCGCAAGTCATGCGAGGGTTGGAGGAACTAGATATCCCGCCAGAGAAAATCAATCAGGCCATGGAAGAGTTAGATGAAATTATCCGCCAGTGGGCAGATAGGTATCACCGGGAAGGTGGTGAACCAATGGTTCTACAGATGGTCTTTGGACCACAATCTGAATAAATTATGAAGTAAGAAGTATGAAGCTATGAAGTGGAAACTCGGAAGTCGGAAGTCTAACGCTATCTCAATTTATTAGATGTATTAGTTGCTTGAGCTTGTTGTATGTTTTCATCCTTAATGTTTCAGACTGAACACTTAACACTTCATGCTTCATTCTTCATACCTAGCTCATCCACTGCCATGCTAGAGCTAAGAGCACAACAGCGATCGCACCAATCATCGTATTAATAATATTCACGACTTCATTGGTCAGCCATTCCAATTTAGATTGTAGTGTCGCACCAATCACACTCTCCAGATTGGTAGCGATGAAGGCAGCAATAACACAGAAAAATACTCCTGTCAAGTTAACCAAACCAACGCCCCAACCCACAAATGCGATCGCAGCTGATGCAATTACTCCAGCTAGGGTTCCCTCAAGACTTACAGCTCCTTCTGTTCCCCGGGCTACTGGCTGTAAGGTAGTAATCAGGAAAGTCCGTTTGCCGTAAGCCTTACCCACCTCACTGGCAGTGGTATCGGACAGCTTAGTAGCAAAACTAGCGACATAGCCTAGTAACAATAACTCCTGGTAAGGAGCATCCACTAGTAGGGTACCCAAGGCACAAATCGCTCCAGTCAGTGCTGAACCCCAAACATTCTCTGGTCCCCTAGCACCGGAACGCTTTTCCGCAATTCCTGCTGCTTCCTTTTGCGCCATCCCAATGCGGGTGACACCAGACCCTACCAAAAAGTAAAATCCGACTACTGTGTAACCTGGCCAGCTCAGAGTACCCCAAATCAGTACCCCTAATATCCAAGCGTGGACGATCCCAGCAGGAGTGAGTAACTTTTTGGGAGCAATCCATACCATGGCCAGGAAAACTGTGTTCACTCCAACAGCAACTAGCCAAGGATTTAAAGAAAGACTATCATCAAGCATAGCCAAATAGTTATAGTAATAATTGGTAATTGTTAATTGGTAATTGTAATTGCTTCCGAGCCATTACTCCACCAGTCATTCCCTATTCTCCATTATCCAAAAAACCAACAACAAAGCACACTACTTAACTAACCGGATAAAAGATTAGGTCAGATTCTTAAATAAAGTTGAATTTCTTCAAAACCTTGAAACTACCCTAAAATGAACTCCTGAGCAAGAACAACTGACCCTAAACAAAACGCCAAGGGCGAACAAGCGTCAAACTTTAAAACCGTCAAACTTTAAAACCTTGGCCAAAGGCCACGCTACGCGAACAACTTTAAAACCTCAAAACATACAATTATAACCTACAACCCTTTTGCCTTCAAACCACAACTTATGAAACCAGTCCTATTTCATCTCGCATTTCCCGTTACCGACATTGAGAAAACTAAAATCTACTACGGTGATGGACTTGGCTGCGAAATTGGTAGAGAATCTCGCCATGCCGTGATTCTGAATTTATACGGTCATCAACTCGTAGCTCACCTAACCAAAGAACCCCTGACACCTCAGCGGGGTATTTATCCTCGACATTTCGGGTTAGTTTTTACATCCGATGCTGATTGGGAAGCCTTACTGTCGAGTGCTCAACAAAAACAATTACCCTTCTACGAGCAACCCAAGACCCGCTTTCCTGGTCAACTTACAGAGCATCGCACCTTCTTCCTCCAAGATCCATTTTATAACTTAATGGAGTTTAAGTTCTACTCTGATAGTTCAGCAATTTTTGGTGGACGTGAGTTGGCAGAAATTGGCGATCGCGTTTAAGCCAAATCCTTTTCAGCAATTCTAAAACGGGAAACACACCCAAGAAGGGTTGATTAACAGGGAGATTGATAAAACTAGAAAAACCCCTTACTTCAGTAAGGGGTTTTTTCGGCTCAGCTCACTGGAACTACTGATACCTATTCCGCTGTTTTAGGGTGGTAGTTCTGATGTTTAATCAGTTCAAGTTATCACCCTGTGCCGTATAGCTTAGATAAGGTTGGGGGTGAAGCCAGCCTCGGGTTGCTGCTCGATGAGCATTGCATTGGTCAATTCAGAGCCATCCAACTCCCAAACAGCAATAGTATCATCGTTGTTCCAGAGGATATCATACTGGCCGTCCTGATTTACGTCTGCAACACCCTGAATGGTCCATCCCTCTGAAGGTAGTATTGATAAGGGCTGACCATCCCGTGTAATGATAGCACCTTCCACTAGTTCCTTATTAGACATCTGCCATGTGGCAATGTATCCATTATCCGAGTTGTACCAGAGAATCTGCTGTTGGCCATCGCCGGTGAAGTCGGCCACACCTTCGATTTGCCATCCAGTTGATGATGGTGCTAGTACAGGCTCATTGTTTCGTGTAACAAATGCAGCATCCGCTAGTTCGTTGCCATCTATCTCCCATATGCCAACCTCTCCAGTATTCTGGTTGTGCCAGAGAATCTGATCTGGACCATCATCACCATTGAAGTTCCCGGCACCCTGGATTTGCCATCCAGTGTCTGGCGTTATCAGTAAAGGCTGACCATCCCGTTCAAGGATCCCCTGATTCACCAGTGTCTCACCATCTATTGTCAAGATAGCAACTTCTCCAGTATCTGCCTTGTAGGCGAGAATATCATCTTTGGAATCACCGTCAAAGTCAGCAAACTCTTGGATTTCCCATTCCAGGAGGTTGACCTCACCGGTATCAACCACCACCTCGTTGATTTCCTCACCTTGCACTTGCCAGTATTGAATAGCTCCGGTTACTGTGTTCAGCAAGAAAACATCTTGGTTGTCACCGTTGCCATTAAGGTCTCCACTACCTTGAATTTCGAAATTGAGATCCAATGTAGGAAGGGTAACTGTAGTTACCTGCTTAGTAGCATCTATCTTCCACAGGATATGATCTCCTGTGAGTGGATTATTCCAGACAAACCTGGTACTGTTGTCAGGAACTGACGAGGTGTCATCAGCAATGGTAATCTGAGCAAAAGTGTTGCCAACTAAGTTATAGTCCTGGCTGGTGTTTAAAATCAGGTTAACCGTTTCATCACCTTCGTCGATTAGGAAATCGATTTCTGGAGTGATTTTCAGCTCAACCGAGGACTCACCAGCGGCAATAGTGACTGATCCATTGAGGGTTTCACTGTAGTCATCTGCGGTAGCAGTGCTACCAAAGGTCATGTAATTGACAGTGAGTTCTTCAGTCGTGTCTCCAGAACGAGTGATGGTGATGCTGCCTGGGTCTTGGTCTTTTTCCGCTGCCTCAAGGTCACTAGCAGTGATCGTGACAATGGGGATGTCATTATCAAAAATACTGGCAGTGACTAACCCAACATCGCCCAGGGGATAGTTGACAGTGTCCTCGGATTGGGTAATCTCGTGGCTGATGGTACTCTCATGATCCCCTTCAACCTCTTGATCATCCAGCCCTCGCACTGTGATAGTTTGAAGTTTTGCCTCATTGAAGGTAAGCACTTGCTCTGAAGCAAAGGTACTTCCATCTAAACTGATTTCAGTTTGATCATCAGCTTTGATGGTAATTTCTACTTCACCAGTGGGAGTCTTAGTTAACGCAACAGTGTAGATACCAGTACCACCCTCAAATAGTATCGGGCTCTCACTGATGATAATCTCTGGGGTTGTGGTAACACTCTCATTATCAGTGATGGTAATCTCGGTGGATGGGATATTGAGAGTCTCAGGATATTTGACCTCATCCCCAGTGCTGGTAATCTCGTAGCTGATGGTGGTATTATGGTCACCTTCGAGGAAATCGTCATCCACCGCCATTACCGTAATGGTTGTGGGAGTAGTATCCTCTAGGGTCACCATCACTTCTGTGGAGAAGGTCTGCCCATCGAGACTGATTTCACTGTCCTCATCCGCCATAATCTTGATTTCTACTGCTCCCGCTGGCTCAGTGTCAAGAGCAATGGTATAAGTGCCAGGCTCTCCCCCTTCCGTGAGACCAGAAATCTCGCTGATCAGAACTTGACCAACATCATCTGCGTCATTATCAGTAATGGTGATCTGGCTGGCTGGGATTTCGAGATTCTCAGGATATTTGTCTAAATCCCCACTGCTGGTAATCTCGTAGCTGA
>NZ_CEYLVT010000133.1:0-10944 GCF_982860115.1 Moorena sp. | reverse complement strand
TACTGGTCCAGCTGGCTCAGTGTCGAGAGCAATGGTATACTCCTGTGACTCTCCTGCTTCGGTCAGAGGGGCTATCTCGGTGATATTGACTTGACCAGGAACAACTGCGTCATTATCAGTAATGGTGATCTCGGTGGATAGGATATCGAGATCCAATGGATATTTGTCTAAATCCCCACTGCTGGTAATCTCATAGCTGATGGTGCTGGTCTGCTCACCGTCTGGTAAATCGTCATCCAACGCCTGTACCGTAATGGTTTTGGCAGTAGTATCTTCTAGGCTTACCACTACTGTGTTGTCGAAGGTCTGCCCATCCAGACTGATTTCACTGTTCTCATCCGCAGTAATAGTAATCTCTACTGCTCCAGCTGGAACACTATTCAGAGCAATGGTATACTCCCCAAGCTCTCCCTCTTCCAGAGGGGAAATCGGGGTGATAACCACTTGAGCAGGATCGGTAATATTGGTAGTGAGTTCTCCATCTAAGCCAACAGTATAGTTTTCATCCTCGGAAACTGTAACTTCGTAGCTGATTTGACTAGTGTGATCTCCTTCAACTTGGTTATCATCTACCGGCTGCACCGTGATTTCTTTTTCCAGAGTCTCAGCGTTGAAAGTAATTTCTTGCTCTGTGGCAAACTCTTCACCATCTACCTTGATTACACTCTGGTCATCAGCAGTCAGCTTAACTGTTACATCCCCAGTGGGTCGCGTACTTAAAGCAACTGTGTAAATTCCCTCTTGACCCTCTTGGACAGACACAGGACCATCGATGAAAACGATTCCAGGGTCATCGTCTACAATATTGGCAGTATATGATGGCCCTTCTCCAAGAGGATAATTCTCAGGATCTTCTGTATCGGTAACTGTGTGAGAGATTGTGCTAGTGTGAACGCCTTCTACTAGAGCATCCTGAGTTGCTCGTACCGTAATGGTTTCTTCAAGTGTAGTTGGGTTGAGGGTAATGATTCGCTGAGTGCCAAAATTGATGCCATCGAGACTAATTGTACTCTGGTCATCAGCTTCGATAGTAATTTGTACTTCTCCAGTGGGAGGAGTATTCAAAGAAACTGTGTAAGTGCCTGAACCATTGTTTTCAGTGATTGTGATGGCCTGGCTGAAAATCAGTCCAGAGTCATTATCAGTAAGATTGACAGTGACCTCTTGTTCTAACTCGCCCAGGGGATAGTCTGGGTCCTCGGAAGCTGTTATTTCATGGCTAATTGTGCTAGTGTGATCACCTTCGACCTGATCATCATCTAACCCCTGTACTGTAATTTCTTTTTCCAGGGTTTCAGCGTTGAGGGTAATAACTTGCTCGGAGGCAAACTCCCCGTCATCGACTTTGATTAGACTATCATCATCGGCTGTGATAGTGACGGTTACATCACTAGTAGGCACAGTGCTTAAGCCAATTGTGTAAGTATCTTCTTGACCTTCCTCAGCAGACAAGGTGGTCTCACTGAAAACAATCCCAGGGTCATCATCTGTAATTGTGGCACTGAACGAGCCGCTAATTCCTATCGGATAATTAGTGGTATCTTCGCTGTCAGTCACTGCGTGGCTGATAGTGCTGGTGTGAGTTCCTTCTACCAGATCGTCATCAACGGCTTGTACACTAATGGTTTCTTGCAGTTTTTCTGGGTTGAGAGTAATGACTTGCTCTTTGGCAAACTCTCCGTCAACTACGTCTTGATCACCTACCTTGATTAAACTATCGTCATCAGCGGTTAGAGTAACAGTCACCTCTCCAGTAGGTACAGTATTTAAAGCAACTGTGTAAGTTCCTTCATCACCACCTTCTGTAATTGCGATCGCATCACTAAAGATTAGTCCAGGGTCATTGTCAGTAATATCGATAGTAACATCATCGATCTCCTGGCCTAGAGGATAATTGGTGGGATCACTTGAACCAGTAATTTCATGGCTGATAGTGCTCTTGTGCTCGCCTTCCACAGCCGTGTCATCAACCACCTGCACTATGATAGTTTCCCGTGTAGTTCCTTCGAGCTGGATCGTTTGGGTAGAATTAAAGTTATTACCGTCTGTGCTGATTGTAGTCTGTGGATCAGCGGTGATAGTCACGGTTACTGAACCACCCCCCACAGGAGGAGTGTTTAAACCAATTTCGTAAGTCCCGATCTCTCCTTCAGTGAGATCGAGATTACTGATAATGACTACTCCAGGCTCATCATCAGTAATCTCTGCTGTAACATCTGGAATTTCCAGTTCTGGGGGATAGTTTGTGTTGTCTTGGGATTCAGTAATAGCATGCTTGATGGTGCGGTCGCGAAGACCTTTAAATTCTTCATCATTTTCTACCCGCACGGTAATGGTTTGCAGGGTTAGGTTACTGAATGTAACATCTTGACTAGAAGCAAAGTTAGTACCATCAACACTGATTTCAGTATCATCATTATCAGCTGTGATAGTAACTGTCACATCGCCAGTAGGCTGAGTGCTTAAACCAATTTCGTAGGTATCAGTACTGCCTTCAGTGACCTGAGGAGTACCAATGATAACTATTCCGATATCATTATCAGTAATGGTGGCAGTGACATCATCAATGGGTGTGTTCTCATTGGAATAGTTTGTATCGTCTGAAGCAATGCTGTGGGTAATGATGCTGCTGTGAATCCCTTCCGGCGGATCATCATCTACCGCTTGCACCTTGATTTCCTTTTCCAGTGTGCTTTGGTTGAGGGTAATCACCTGCTCTGATGCAAACTCTTCACCATCCACACTGATCAGACCTTGCTCATCCGCTGTAATGGTAACCGTTACATCTTGGGTAGGCTCCGTGGTTAAACTAATGGTGTAAGTCCCCTCTTGACCCTCTGAGACAGACAAAGACTGATTGGAGATAATCACTCCAGGGGTACCATCTTTAATGTCGATAGTAGTAAACTCTGTTCCCCGTCTTTCAGGATAGTTCGGATCCGTAGAATCGGTAATTTCATGGGTGAGGGTACTGGTGTGAAGACCTTCTACATCGTCGTCTGTTGTACCTCGCACCGTGACAGTGGTTGGTGTAGTGTCACTAAGTTCGATATTTCGACTGGTGCCAAAGTTTAAGTTGCCCTCATCCAGAGCAAGTTCACTTTCCCCATCTGTGGTGATAGTAACTCTTACGGGGCTAGTGGGGGTGGTACTTAAGGCAACTTCATAAGTTGTCAAGTCTCCACCTTCCTCAGTGGGCTCAGTTGCTGGAGTGATGATCAGACCTGGGTCATTGTCAGTAATATTTACAATTACATCTCCAGCGTTACTGTTTACTTTATAAACTGAGCCGTCCGGAGCGTCAGTAATGGTGTGGGTGATGGTGCTGGTGTGAGATCCTTCGACGGTTGAGTCATCTATAGGTTTAACGGTGATAGTTTTTGCCGATGTGTCACTGAATCTAACATCTTGGCTTGCGGCAAATGTGCTACCTCCGTCAATACTGATCTCACTCTGGTCATCAGCCTGAATAGTAACTATTACATCTCCACCAGGAGGCTGTTCTAATCGAAGTGTGTAGTTACCTTCATTACCCTCTTCAACACCATCTTCAATATTTTTTTGAGGATCACTTTCATTAAACGGGGCAGTATTAAAACCAAAAAGGCTGGAGCTATCATCAATAATCTGAACGGTAGCGTTATCAATTGTTGTGCTTGTAGGATAGTCGCTATTGTCTCCAGCAGTGATTGTGTGGGTGATTGTACTTTCGTGAGTCCCTTCTGATGCTGCGCTATCTTCTGTAGCCTGTACCTTAATGGTTTGGGGTGTAGTATCGCTGAGTGTGATAGTTCCCTGCTCTACAAACCCACTCCCATCCGGCAATTTGATGTCACTATTGTCATCAGACTCAAGGGTGATTGTTACCGGTCCATCAGGATTGGTGCTTAATGCAATGGTGTATTCATTTTCCTCACCTTCTAGAATTTGACCAGTAGGTTGAGTGATGATTACCCCAGGATCATTGTCAGCAATATTAACAGTAACATCCCCAACTTTACCACGTGGAAAGTTTGAACTGTTTGAATTAGTAATTTCGTGGCTAATGCTAACTGTTTGAGGTCCGGTGACATCTGAGTCTTCAGCAGCCTGCACCGTGATAGTTTTTTCAGATGTGGTGCTGTTGAGGGTTATCATTTGCTCGGAAGCAAATGCTTGGTCATCTTCTACCTTGATTAGACTCGATCCATTGGCTTTGATGGTGACTGTTATGTCTGCATCAAGCCCGTCTGCTTTAATTGTGTACGTACCATCTTCTTGACCCTCTTCAATAGACAAGATTTGGTTATCGAAGGTGAGCAGATCTGGGTTATTGTCAGTAATAGTGAAATTTATCTGTCTAGTTTGATCTTGAGAATATTGTGGTTGTGTTGCCTGGGACTGAGTAATGGTGTGGGTGATGGTGCTGCTGTGGTTACCTTCTAGGATATTGTCCTGAATCCCCTGCACCGTGATTTCGGTGGTGAAGTTAGTTGGGGTAAAGGTTATCTCTCGGGAAGAGAAAAAGGTGTTGCCCCCATCTAAACTAAATTCACTCTGACCATCGGTAGTTTCGATTTGGACTGTTACGTTTCCATCCGGCGCGGTACTCAATCCAAATTCATAGGTACCATTTTCACCCCCTTCAATGGGTGTGGGGGTGCCTTGGATATATAGCCCTGGGTCATTATCGGTAATGTCAAGGCTGACAGGAGTCAGTTCGGTATTTAGAGGATAGTTCTCTTCGTCCTCTGTGGCTGTAACAGTGTGAGTGATGGTGCCTGGGTGAACACCTTCAGGAGTGCCATCATCATTAACCCGCACCGTCACAGTTTTTTCTAAGTTGCCACTGAATACGACGGTGTGTTGGGTATCGAATCCTTGCTCATCCACATTGATTTGACTCTGCCCATCAGTTCTGAGGGTAACGGTGACGGGTTGAGTTGGTGGGGGGTCTAAGGCAATAGTGTATGTCGGCTGTTGAGTACTACCTTCAGTAAGCTGGATAGTTGTCTGTGAGAGAATAACGTTTGCCATAGTGATTCAAAATGTTTAGTTAGTTATTTATAGCGATAGCTAGTACCAATTGCTAATTAGGGATAGCTGCATCAGAATTCGCTTCGGGTTTGGGTCTATAGGAATTGGGTAAAGGGATTTCGGACACCCACTGGTATGGGTGTCGATCTGAGTTATCCATCCTCTGGCAATACAAATGCCCGACCGGGTTTCAATTTGTCTTAAAACCTTTCCCCAATTAATTTGACCCAGCGATTTTATTGTCTTCCCCTTGACCTACTACTGTTCACCGGGAAAGTACCGAATTTACTGTGGCGCTAACTAGGGATTTTACATAGACTTCTCGAAAACTTTGCGTTTATAATAAATTACTGGCTTACCCCCCTTGAAAACTGCCCCACACCCGTCAGAGACTGGAGTTGTTCAGGCATGAGCATTTCAGAGGTGTTTTGTGAAAAAAGTTTTAGGAATCATTCTCGGTGGTGGCGCAGGAAGCCGCTTATATCCACTAACTAAGCCCCGGGCTAAACCAGCAGTGTCAGTGGCAGGCAAATACCGCTTGATCGATATTCCTGTCAGTAACTGCATTAATTCTGAGATTTACAAAATCTATGTACTAACCCAATTTAACTCAGCATCTCTCAATCGCCACATTACCCGTGCCTATAATTTCTCTGGCTTCTCAGAAGGGTTTGTTGAAATTTTACCAGCCCAAAAAACTGCGGAAAACCCAAGCTGGTTTCAGGGAACAGCAGATGCAGTTCGTCAGTATCTCTGGCTATTTGATGGCTGGGATGTTGATGAATACCTAATTTTATCAGGAGACCACCTCTACCGGATGGACTATCGCTTATTTGTCCAACGTCACCGGGACACTGGAGCGGATATTACTCTGTCGGTTGTGCCTATTGATGAGAAACGAGCATCTAGCTTTGGCTTGATGCAAATTGATGATCGGGGTAAGGTGATTGACTTTCGCGAGAAACCCACAGGGGAATTGCTTAAACAAATGCAAGTGGATACTACTGTGCTTGGTCTTACACCAGAACAAGCCAGAAATAGTCCTTACATTGCTTCTATGGGAATTTATGTTTTTAGTAAAGCAGTGATGAAAGAACTGCTCGAAGCTAATTCTGAGCACACAGACTTTGGTCACGAAGTTATCCCAGCCTCGATGCAAAAGTATAACATTCAAGCTTATTTATTTAATGATTATTGGCAAGATATCGGCACTATTGAGGCATTCTACAATGCTAATTTATCCCTGACTCGTCAACCTAAGCCATCCTTTAGCTTTTATCAGGAAGATGCTCCGATTTACACCCGTGCCCGTTATCTACCACCCTCAAAGCTTTTAGACTGTCGGGTAACAGAGTCAATTATTGGAGAAGGGTGTATTCTCAAAGATTGCCGCATTAATAACTCGGTATTGGGATTGCGATCGCGAGTGGAAGCTGGAACAGTTATTGAGGACTCTTTAATTATGGGTGCTGACTACTATCAATCTTTAACAGAACGTCTATCAGCCCAAGAACAAGATCAAGTGACTTTAGGGATTGGTAAGGATAGCGTTATTCGTCGTGCAATTATCGATAAAAATGCTTGTATCGGTAACAATGTCAAAATCTTCAACAAGGATCGTGTGGAAGAGGCCAACTGTGAAAGTGAGGGATTTTATATTCGTAATGGCATTGTTGTAGTGATCAAAAATGCAGTAATTCCCCATGGAGCCGTGATTTAGTATTGGATAGAAAGGGTTAGTTGCTGTTAGCAATTTTCTACAAAAACCTTATACTATCTACAAAAAACTGTTAGATTATAACTATGGCACTAGTTCCCTTACGTAAGGCGGTCGAACTTACGGGATTATCGGGGAACACGTTAAGGAAGTATGCGGATAATGGCACAATCAGATGCGAAAAAACTCCTGGTGGAACAAGACTCTTTGACTCAACAGATCTTCTCCGTTTTGGAAAAGCTCCAAAGTCTAACAGATCACGCTGTCACACCATCTGCTACTGCCGAGTTAGTAGCAGAAAACAGCGAGACGATCTTGCCCGCCAAGTCGCCTACCTCCAATCCCTCTTCCCAGAGGCGGAAATCATTAAAGACATCGGGTCAGGACTCAATTACAAAAGGAAAGGTCTTAGAACCATATTGGAACGAATTGTGTGCGGAGATAAGCTCACGATTGTTGTTGCCTGTAGAGACCGACTTACCCGATTTGGGTTTGAACTCATTGAGTACTTGGTCGGTCTCAACGGTGGAAAAATCCTGGTTCTCGACCAACCTGAAAGTTGTCCCGAGTTCGAGATTACCGCAGATCTTCTTTCCATCATTCACGTCTTCTCTTGCCGAGTCCACGGACTTAGGAAATACGGTAAGAAAATCAAAGAAGATCAGAGTGTTCCTAAACCCTGAACAGCGTACGCTTGTTCGCAAATGGTTTGGGGTATCCCGTTACGTTTTTAATAAGACCGTTAAAATTCTTCAAAATGGTGAAATTAAAGCTAACTGGAAAGCCATTAAAACTGGTATATTAAACGACCTTCCCGAGTGGTGCAAGTCAGTGCCTTATCAAATCAAGTCTATAGCGATAAAGGATGCTTGCACCGCCGTCCGGGAGGCGAAAAAGAAGTACAAGAAGACTGCTCAGGTTAATCGGGTTAGATTTAGATCTCGTAAAAACCCCAAGCAGTCTTGCTACATTCCCAAATCGGCGGTATCTGAGAAAGGCATCTACCACACCAAACTGGGGGAAATATCTTATGCAGAATCTATTCCTGACAACATTGGCGATTGCCGATTAACCAGCCACAATGGGGAGTACTACTTGGTAGTCCCCCATGAAGCAGCGAAAATGAAGACCGACAACCAAGGCCGAGTAGTTGCTTTAGACCCTGGAGTCAGAACCTTTCTCACCTTTTTTAGCGAGACTTCCGTAGGGAAGATTGGGCACGGAGATTTCTCCCAAATCCAAAGACTATGTCAGCACTTAGATAATCTGCTTTCAAAAATTAGTAAGGCTAAACGTGGGCAGAAACGCCGAATGAGAAAGGCTGCCCGCCGGATGATAGTCAGGATTCAAAACCTAATAAATGAACTGCACCACAAAGCTGCCAGGTTTTTTGTAGACAATTTTGATGTGATATTACTTCCCACTTTTGAGACATCTCAAATGTCAAAGAAAGGAAATAGAAAAATCCTATCTAAAACTGTTCGCAATATGCTTAATTTTGCTCACTATCGATTCAAAGAGTTCTTAAAGCATAAAGCCAAAGAGACTGGTAAGACAGTAGTAGATGTCTGCGAAGCCTATACTAGCAAGACTGTTAGCTGGACCGGTGAAATGGTAAACATTGGCGGCAGTAAAACAATCAAATCTAGAGTTGATGGTCGATCTATGGATTGACCTTTGGTCACGCTTCGCGAACGAGACATCAACGGCGCTCGTGGAATATTCCTGCGAGCCTTGGGAGATACCCCCTGGCTGCGAGAGCAGCTTGCATTAGTGGGCTGAGATCTGCGTTTTGTAGATTTTGGTAGCTAAAAAGTATCGGTAAGTTCATCCACATCAAAATTAGCCACGCTTACACGCTTACCCTAGGGATAGGGATTAGACATGCTTAGGCTAGGCATTAAGTACTAAAACCATTAACCCTTAGCCTAAGGCCTTGCTACCTCAGACCTTGCCAAAACTGCTGAAAACACCCTTAACAGAGTATTAACATGTACGGAAATTGCGATCGCAGCAGTGAGGAAGAACCGAACTAAGTTTACTTGAAACCTTTGTTACCCTGGCGTTGAGGTGGATAAACCATAATCCAAGGGCAATAACTTACCCGTTACGATCTTAGACGATTAGGAGACACTCTTGATGGCTGCGACCGACTTCAAAGACTATTACTCGATCCTAGGAGTCAGCAAAACTGCTAATGCTGATGACATTAAAAAGTCCTTTCGGCGTTTGGCCCGGAAGTACCACCCGGATCTCAATCCTGGGGACAAACAAGCCGAGGCTCGCTTTAAGGAAGTCAATGAAGCCTACGAAGTTTTATCTGACTCGGACAAACGGAAGAAATACGATCAATTTGGTCAGTACTGGAAGCAAGCGGGACAAGGATGGTCTGGTCGTAGTGGAGTCGGTGTTGATGTTGGTGGCTTTGATTTTAGCCAGTATGGCAGCTTTGACGAGTTCATTAATGAATTGCTGGGTCGCTTTAGCACTGGTGCCCCCGGTGGTGGAAGCAGAAGTAGTCAGAGCTACTCCTACCGTACAAGTACTTCTAGCTCTAATGGGTTTAATGATTTTGGTGGTTTTAGTGGCTATAGCAGCACCTCGGGCTTTAACAACACTACAGGAGCAAGTGCTGACCGGGAAGCAACCATTAGCCTCAGTTGGTCTGAAGCCTTTAATGGTGTCCAAAAACGGTTCAGCCTAGGTAGTGAAACTATAACTGTCAAGATTCCCCCTGGTGCCAAACCCGGTAGTCGTATTCGGGTGCGAGGCAAGGGTCAGGTCAACCCTCTGAATGGGCAAAAGGGAGATTTGTATTTGAAAGTAGAACTCAAATCTCACTCTTTCTTTGAGTTCGATGGTGAGAATCTGGTTTGCGAAGTGCCAATCACACCAGATGAAGCGGTTTTGGGTGGGTCAATCGATGTACCAACTCCAGATGGCTCTGTGAGTATGAATATTCCTGCTGGTATTCGTTCTGGTCAATCTCTGCGGTTGCGGGGTAAAGGCTGGTCTTTACCTAAGGGTGGACGTAGTGATCAGTTAGTGCGAATTACGATAGTAACTCCGAAAAACCTCACCAATCAGGAGCGGGAGTACTATGAAAAAATCCGTGAAAGTCGTCGCTTCAATCCTCGCAGTCACTTCTCCCAAGTTCGACTTTGATTATATCTAGCAGTGCTCAATGGGGCTAGGGACTTTCCGGCTGGGTTAATTGGAGTAGGCAGTAGGCAGTAGGCAGTAGGCAGTAGGGGTAAGACAATTGACGGTACCTCATAAGAGGGTATCTATGGCATTTAACAGTGTATCTACTTCGGCATTCGGATTCAGAAAAGAAAATAGATGTTGAAAGCGGAGTTTTCCTAGCTGATCTAAAAGAAATTGAGCAGGTAGGGGAGCACCAAGTGCTTGACCAAGGTTATAGGCACGAAAGGTTCTACAGTTGGGGTCGCTCAGCAGTGGCATTTGTAAACTGAGATCGTTAACAACTTGTTGGCTTTGCCTGATATCTGTACTCGTAATCATTAACACCTCAACTCCTTTCTCAGTGAAACGTTGGTAGTTCTCATTGATGTTTTTGATGTGAGGGAAGCACAGGGGACAGTAATGCTTTTCTGTGAAAATGCGGGTGAATGCCAAGATGACCGGTTGTTTGCCCTGATAATCGGATAATTTGATCTGACGGTTATTGGTAATATCTGGTAGCTCAAAATCAGGTGTCCTTGCTCCGAGTTGTAGCGCGTTAGTTGCTGGTACAGGCACAAAATTGTGGAAGAAGCGCTGATTGATTAAGCCACTAAAGTTAAGGTCTCTGAGCATCAGGGGTTCAATTCTCCTGGACAGGGAATAGTTTATGGTTACTGTTATAGTTTACCTGTAGGCACCCTCAACTGTACCTAGTTCAGGCAAAGAAGGGCGATCTCTCGAAATTAGTGCAGCTTGCTCTCTATCACTTGGCTTGCAAAAACCTTAGTCTATAAAAACTTCTTGATCAAGCACCTACCCGAGAGGGAATTTATAGCGATTATCTGCTAGTAAATTTAACTAGACTAAGGGAAAATCCTGAGTTAGCCACTTTCTTCAACAAGGTGATTCAAACCGATATAGGTGTTGAGTTAGATTCAATCTTAATCTATAGATAAAAGAATCTAGGTTTGCTGGGGGGGCGACAAGCGCCCTGTAACCCTTGATATATCTTAAATTGAGCGAAT
>NZ_CEYLVT010000132.1:17355-20630 GCF_982860115.1 Moorena sp. | reverse complement strand
CTAACCCCTCCCAGGAGGGGAACGGGAATCGGGAATCGGGAATCGGGAATCGGGAGTAGGCGTAGGGTGCGTTAGGGAAGGGCTCGCCCTAATTTTCCACCTCGTAGCCAGTGTTGGGATAGCCCGCCCCGTAACGCACCACCTCATAGTCAGACCTTGAATTAAGAAACACCATGACACCCATTGCCATAACTCCATGACTAATAGTCAGCCACAGGATCATAACCAACACGCTGATCATCAACAGTTATTGAAGCAGCTGGCTTGGGCAATGGAAACGGCAGCCAGTGAACAGGAATTTTCCTTAATCTTTGCCCATTGTAATTATACCCAGTGGCGAGACCAGTTGATAAAACAGCTGGCCGAGGTGTGTTCGGTAGAGATTCTCCCGATTGGACTAACTCCGGAGGTCACCCAGCTCTACAGGACGATATACAGCAAGATTCAATCCCAACTGGGACAACAACAGCCCCAAGGGATTATGGTGTATGGCTTTGAGGTGGTAAGGAACCTTGAGCAACTGCTCAGATTAGCCAATCGAGTCCGGGAGGAGTTTCGCATACAGTTCCATGTCCCGGTTTTATTTTGGGTAGATGACCGAGTCTATTGCCAATTCCTGCGCTCCGCAAGGGATTTGGCCAGTTGGGGAACCGGTTCACCCCTGGACTTTAAAATTTCTAGCGCTAACGTAATCGAATTTATCAAACAGGTTACTGATCTTGGGTTTGCTCAAGTTTTAGCCGCTGGAGCCGCTGGGGGTTTTGACCATAAACATAATCTCAGTAACCAGCAGCTGGCTGACTTACGCTGGGCTTGGAAAGACTTGCAACATCAGCAGGTAGAATTAGCGCTAGACTTAGAAGCCAGTGTGGAATTTATCTTAGGTCGAGGAATTCCCGATGGTCTTAATCAGTCCCAGGAGCATTATCAACGAAGTATACAGCTCTGGGAACTTCTCGTGCTATATTACCGCCCTGCCGACCCCGAACATCTAATCCGATACGGATGTGTTCTGTTCCATATGGGGCAATGGTGGCGTACCTATGCTGATCAAGACCGGAATCAGGGTAACCAACATTGCCTAAGGGCTAGAGACTATTTTTTGCGATCGCATCAAGCCTTTGAGCAAGCCAAGCGTCCAGACTTATTGGCTAAGTTTATCAATCCCTTGGGGGAAATTCTACAAAGACTAGGACGATGGGATGAGTTGGAACAGTTAGGGAAAAAAGCCAAAGCCCTCCATAAAGAATATCCCAACCCGGTCTGGCTTGCCCATGATTACGGCTTTCTAGAGGCAGAATTCACTATCTCTCGCGCCCAATTGGATCGTGCCCAATGGCATTGGGTCAAGAAGTTGGCAACTAAAGCACTGAAAATCCTTACCGATGCCAATAATTCTGTTCAACTCCCTGGTGACCTGAGCCGGGAGCAGTTGGACTGGGCATTGGGACTTCATCAAGGTTGGTATCGCTTATCCTTAGGCAGATCCTACAAATATCTCGGTCAACCCCAGGACGGGATTAAGCATCTAAAGCAAGCCCAATACCAAACCAATCCTAACTTTAATCCTGATCTATATATTAAAATTCTCAGAGAATTGCGACAGCTCTACTTTGACCAAGGGGAGTATCAAAAAGCCTTCTCAGTTAAGGCATACCAGCAATCAATCGAGTATCAGTTCCGGTTTCGGGCATTTGTGGGCGTTGGTCAATTATCCCTCAAGGAACGAATCAGGGATACTCAGGTGGCTGATCGCATTGCTGCCTCTGGTCGAGAGCAAGCGATTAATGACTTAGTTGAGCGTATTGCTCGCAAAGACCACAAACTAACGGTAATTTGTGGCTCCTCCGGCGTGGGTAAAAGTTTTCTACTTCAGTCTGGTTTAATTCCGAGATTACAGCAAAAGATTATTGCCGCTCGGGATGTGGAACCAGTGTTGCTGAGGGTTTATAACCGGTGGCAGGATAGGTTGGCTGAAAAAATAATTGGAACAGAGCAGGAAGCAGAGAGGGAGAAAATTCTGGGGGAAATTCTCCACCAGCTGCAACACAATGGTGACACTAATCGACTGACTGTTCTAATTTTCGACCAGTTTGAAGAATTTTTCTTTCAGTATCCTCAGCCACAGCAACGGGGAGTTTTTTATCAATTCTTAAAAGACTGTCTAAGCCTTGAAGCCGTGAAGGTGATTCTGGCCTTGCGAGAAGATTATATCTATTATTTATTAGAGTGTAATGACCGCCTAATTAGTTTAGATGTCGTTAATAATGATATTCTCAGCAAGGATGTTATCTATTACTTAGGAAATTTTACTCAATCCCAGGCCAAAGGAGTTATTAAACGCTTAACGGAGCAAGCTAAGTTTTCCTTAGAACCAGAGCTGATTGAGCACTTGGTGAAAGATTTAGCAGCAGAAACGGGAGAAGTGCGTCCGATTGAATTGCAGGTGGTAGGAGCACAATTAGAAACCGAGGGAATTGTCACCTTGGATCAGTATCAGGAAGGGGGCGATAAGGCAAAACTAGTAGAGCGTTATCTGGACGCTGTGGTTACCGATTGTGGACCGAAATACCGAGAAACTACCTGGAAATTGTTGTTTCTCTTGACCAATGATAACCAACTGAGACCCTTAAGAACAGAGACTGAATTAGCTAGTGGCTTAACTTTAACCTCAGAGCAACTCACCTTGATTTTGGAGATTTTAGTGGGCTCAGGTTTAGTGTTTCAGATTCCACTAGGAACAGAAGAATTATATCAGTTGGTTCATGATTATTTAGTAGAGCCGATTCGGAAGAGATATGAGAATGATCGAGAAGGAAAATTGGCAAAGTTTTTAGAAGAGAAACAAAATCGGATTTTTGAGCAAAGGAAGCAAGAAGGAGCCAAACTAGAACGAGCAGGATTTACACATCTTAGCCAATTTAAGTATAGCCAGTTTGATGCCTTAGTAGCAGCTATGGAAACCGGGAAAGCTTTGAAAGCAATGGTCACCAAAAATACTCCCTTGAAAGACTATCCCGCTGCTAGTCCAATACTTGCTTTACAACGGATTCTTAACCAGATTCAGGAGCCTAGACTTGGGAAGCATCAGGGTAGGGTTGAGCAGGTGGAATTTAGCCCGGATGGTCAGTTGCTGGCTAGTGCTGGAGAGGACGGAATAGTGAGGTTGTGGGATATTAAAACTGGACAAGTTCAGGAATTTAAGGGCTATCAGGGTGTGGTTACCCAGGTGGAATTTAGCCAGGATGGTCAGCTGTTGGCTAGCGCTGGAGAGG
>NZ_CEYLVT010000132.1:0-17255 GCF_982860115.1 Moorena sp. | reverse complement strand
ACGGAATCGTGAGATTGTGGGACCTCAACACTGGGCAAGTCCAACAATTGAAGGGCCATCAGGGTTGGATTTGGCAGGTGCAATTTAGCTGGGATGGTCAGCTGCTGGCTAGCGCTGGAGAGGACGGAATCGTGAGATTGTGGGACCTCAACACTGGGCAAGTCCAACAATTGAAGGGGCCTCAGAGTTGGGTTAGGCAGGTGCAATTTAGCTGGGATGGTCAGCTGCTGGCTAGCGCTGGACTTGACGGAATCGTGAGGTTGTGGGACCTCAACACTGGGCAAGTCCAACAATTAAAGGGGCCTCAGAGTTGGGTTAGGCAGGTGAAATGGAGCCGGGATGGTCAGCTGCTCGCTAGTGCTGGAGAGGATGAAATGGTGAGATTGTGGAATGTCAACACTGGTCAAGTCCAACAATTGAAAGCGTATCAGCTTTGGGTTGACCAGCTGGAATTTAGCCGGGATGGTCAGCTGCTGGCTAGCGCTGGAGTTGACGGAATCGTGAGTTTGTGGGATCTCAACACTGGGCAAATCCAGCCATTGAAAGGTCATCAGGCTTGGGTTGACCAGGTGGAATTTAGCCCGGATGGTCAGCTGCTCGCTAGCGCTGGACATGACCGTACCATCCGCCTGTGGGATTTAAGGGGTCGGCAAATTGCCCAATTCGAGGGGACTCGCCTGGTGTTCAACCCAGATGGGACGCAACTGGCTACCCTAGACGGGTATACCATCAAGCTGTGGCAGGTGGACACCCTGGATGGACTCTTAGCTAGGGGTTGTGCTTACTTACGTAGTGATTTCAGGAATAGTTCTGTCAATCCAGAACTGAAGGCGTTTTGTGATTGCTTGCTGGAAGAATGAAGAATGAAGAATTTAGAATTAAGAATGCAGAATTTAGAATTATTAGTTCCCTTTGCTATGGTACTTTGACAACGTAGTTGTTGTTTATTTAAGCAGTTATATAAATTTTAATTTTTGTAAAAACTCATTCCTAGCTGAGCGAATAACTAAGAATAACGCCTATAATGTAAGTATGATGAGTTATCAATTAAATCGGTAAATTGATGGTAACTTTTTATAAAAATACCGTTAAATAAACTGTCTTAGTGTATTGCTGTTAGAACCAAACAAGAATGGAAGCGATAGGTTACAGCAGTAGGGAGTAGGGGTAAGAGTTTGGGAAGTTATGAGATAGAAAGGCAATAGTTATGAACAAATCTCCGACAAGCCTAATTAGTCATATCTCTTGGGGTCGTATGGAAGTAACCAATAACGGTGAAACTTATCAATTTAAAGATTGTAAAGTATGGCCGGGAGGTGCTAAGGAATGGGATTGGAAACTTACAGGTACTCGCCATCAGCCCGGTATTCAACCCGCCGATATCGAAGAAATTTTGGCACAGGGTATAGAGTTTATCGTTTTGTCCCGTGGTATGCAACTAATGCTACAAACCTGTCCGGAAACTGAGCAATTGCTCCGTCAAAGCGGAATTGAGTATTATATCGGCCATACTAAACTAGCTGTAGACTTATTCAACAGTTTGATGGAACAAGGTATAAAAGTAGGAGGTATATTTCATTCCACTTGTTAACTTGTTATCAGCTTGAGCAAGGATGGAAAAAATTAAATTAGTAACAGTATAGTTAGCGGGGTGTTCGGGATGTCATATACTAAAGGGAACAGGGAGTAGGGAACAGGGAGTAGGGAGTAGGGAAAAGGGAACAAAAATTCTCACAACTCCTAACGCCCACCCTACACTAACAGCTTTTGAATTCAATAAAAGAGGTAAGCTTTGGCCAAAGCAAAAGGTCACGCTACTTGAGGTGCTGTCAGCTGTCAGCGGAGAGTGTAAACAAGTAAAACAACTTTGCTACAAAGCAATTTTTTACTAGATAAGCTATCATTTAGATGTAGCAATTCTAAACACAATTGTTACTACTGTTTTTAGAGGTGGCATCATGATGAAAGCAGCAGATATTATGACCACAAACGTAATCACTATTGGGGGTTCCGCAACAGTAGCTGAAGCCGTGAATTTGATGAAAGAACAAGGCCTAATTTGTCTGATAGTTGAGCGTCGCTACGAACAAGATGCTTATGGCATTGTCACGGCAACCGATATTGTTAACAAGGTGGCTGCCTATGGTAAAGATCCCAAAAAGGTAAGGGTTTATGAGGTGATGACTAAACCTTGCATTACCGTTAATCCTGATCTTGGTGTAGAGTATGTAGCGCGGTTGTTTGCTAATACAGGGATTCGCTGTGCTCCAATCATTCAAGAGAAATTGATTGGCATTATTTCCACCACCGATATTCTCATCAAAAGTGATTTTGTCGAAAATCCTCAAGAAGTTATTTTTGAAGAACAAATTGAGAAATATATAGAAAGTGCTCGCGATATTTGTGCTGAAAAAGGAATAAAATCTCAGGACTGCGCTGTGGCGTGGGATATTGTGGAAGAAATGCAAGCTGAAGCAGCTTATCAGCGCAATCAAAAACCTGCTAAAACAGCGTTTGAAAAGTATCTTGAGCAGTTTCCAGATGCAGTAGAAGGCAAGATGTTTGACCTTTAAACAATTGAAAGGTTTGGGCTCTTCGGTACTTGTTATGCTAAATAAACCCTTGAGATAATACAGTAGGTAGGGTTGAATTTGTTGGTATTTTGATAGTTAGTTTAGCATAACATGTACTGAAGAGCCTTATTATTTAGAATCAAATCTAACTCCGCGATACAGTGCTTCTAAACTTACAGAAAAGTTGACACTTTCGAGGGTAAGCGATGCAGCGCGGTCTTGGGGGTTTCCCCCACTCGCTATTGCATCAAGAAACGTATCCCCTTTTTCATAGGGATAAAGCACCCAAAACCCTTGCTGATTACGCCTAAAACATTCTACTCCTATTGTCTCTGACTGGATTAGAACATACTCCTGCAAAGTTTTTAGCTTGCGGTATTTGGCAAACTTACTGCCCCGGTCATATGCCTCTGTAGAGGGTGAGAGCACTTCTACAATCAGACAGGGGTACTGAATAAACTGGTTAGACTCTTGATCTCTGGAATCACAAGTTACTACTAGATCTGGATAGTGGTAGGAACGAACTGAAGATATTTTTACCTTCACATCTACCATATAAACCTCACAGCTACTGTCTTGTAGGTGAGTATTTAGATCACTGGCCAGATTTAAAGCAATCCGGTTGTGGGGTTTCGAGCCTCCGGTCATGGCGAAGACTTCCCCATCGCTATACTCGTAACGAATCTCCTGAGTCGGTTCCCACTCCAGGTATTCTTCGGGAGTCACGTAAAGCTGTGGATTAGCAATCATAGTTTTTTGCAATCAATAGGGTATGGGGAGACCTGGTGGTGCGTTACGGGGCGGGCTATTCTAATACGGGCGCTCGAAGTGGAAAATTAGGGCAAGCCCGCCCCTAACACACCCTACATTCTAATTCTAAATTCTTCATTCTAAATTCTACTTGGTGGTGCGTTACGGGGCGGGCTATTCTAATACTGGCGCTCGAAGTGGAAAATTAGGCCAAGCCCGCCCCTAACACACCCTACATTCTAAATTCTAAATTCTTCATTCTAAATTCTTCATTTCACATATTTTTGCCAAGCCAATCGTGCTGCTCCCACCCTTCCAGCTCGATTCCCTAATTCTGCTTTAAGTAACTCTAAACCAGTACGGGAGGAAGGCAAAACTCGTTGCTCTATTTCTGCTAGAGTTGTTGGCAAGAAAAACTCAGCACTAGCACTGATGCCACCACCAATAATAATGGCTTCTGGTGTCAGTGGATAAATAAAACTAGTTAGCCCAATCCCTAATAAGCGTCCGTAATCTGCCCAAAATTCTAACGCTTCCTGGTTTCCTTCTTGGGCTAATTTACCAAGTTCTGCTGGTTCTTTGCCACTGGTCCGTCGGATTGCCCTAATGGAAAGGTATTGCTCTAGAGAACCGCGATTACCACTATTACATTCGGGACCCTCGGGATATAGATTAATTAAGCCCAACTCCCCAGCAGACCCGAGATGACCTGTGAAGAGTTGACCATCAAAAATGATTGCCCCTCCTACCCCTGTGCCTAGGGTGAGTAGAATCAAATTCCGAAACCGACGACCAGCCCCTAACCAAGCTTCTCCTAAACCAGCACAGTTAGCATCATTAGCAAGAATTGTGGGATAACCGACTTTGGCTTCTAACTCATCGGCTAGGGGAACATCGTGCCAATCGGTTAGGTTAATGGCAACCTTAGCAATTCTACCAGCAACATCAGCAGGACCAGGCAATCCCAGGCCGATACCAATTACGTATTCGCTGGTATCGAGACGAGAGATTGCTGCTACTATTGCTTCAATCACCGCTGTTGGTGTTGCGGGCTGGGGTGTATCTACTGTTAGAGACTCCAATTCAGTTCCATCTTCACGGAAGCGTCCCAACTTAATCGCAGTGCCACCTAAATCAATGCCTATCGCTTGAGTCATTAGTTTTGAGTCATTCGTCGTGATTCATTTTAAGGCAATAGGCAATAGGCAATAGGCAATAGGCAATAGGGTTTTAGGGAATTTCAATGTTTCTGACGGAATCGGGGATTAATCAACTCGCTTAATCCTTCTCCTACTAAGGACAATCCTACCACCATCAGTGTCATGGCTAAACCAGGGAAAAGGGCTGTCCACCAAATGCCAGTGGGTAAGGCATCGAGGGCTTGACGTAAGTCATGACCCCACTCTGGGGTTTGTTCTGGTAATCCTAATCCTAAAAATCCCAGTCCTCCCAAGATTAAAATCGCATCAGCGGCGTTGAGGGTAAATAGAACTGGTACACTTTGAATCACATTCAGAAATAGATAGCGCGATAATATCCGACCAGGGGAAGCCCCTAGGGCTTGAGCGGCTTCGATGAACAATTCAGTTTTGACGCTAGTGGTGTGATTCCGGACTACTCGATAGTATTGGGGGACATAGGAAATACTTAATGCGATCGCAGCATTGAAGACTCCTCTACCGACTACAAAGGCCAAAGTCACTGATAGCAGTAGTCCTGGCAAGGTATAGATCGTATCCATTAAAAACAGTAATACCCGATCGAGTCTGCCACCAAGATAACCACTGATTAACCCCAAAGGGACACCAATGATCAGGCTGAGGGTGGTGGCGAGAACGACTACTTTTAGAGCAGCTTGAGAGCCAAACCAGGTGCGAGAGAAAACATCATAACCCTGGCGAGAGGTACCAAACCAGTGATTCCAGCTCGGTGGTTCATGAAAGGGATTACTGAGGGACTGAGTAGGGTCTTGTAGCCATCCCCAAGCTTGAAAGGTAGGAGCGAAAATGGCTACTACGATAAAGCACCCAGTAATCACTAGTCCCGCTACCATTAGTTTGATCGATAGACTAGGCCCTCTAGTAAAAGACAAAAAGCTGGGGAATGATTGTTTGGTTGAGGTCATCCTTCATCCTTGATACTGATAGCATTTATCATACTGATGAAGTCTATTGAATCTTCTTCCCTCTGCTCCCTACTCCCTACTCCCTACTCCCTACTCCCGCGCCACCCCAAGGGCAAAATCCCTTAAACAGTAGTGGGTAAATACCGTTCAATGGCTTGACGATACTGACTCTTTTGCTTAATTCCTTTAAATTCCGCTAGGAACTCTTTGTCCTTAAATAACTGTACCGTAGGTGTTCCCACCACTTGAGCATTTTCAGCTATGTCTCTGTCTTGGTCAATATCGATCTCGACAAAGTGAATTTTGTCATTATACTCATCTACTACTTTATCCAGCATGGGCTTGAGAACCTTACAAGGCCCACAATTCGGAGAAATATACTTGACCATGATTATGCGATCGCTTTCATGGAACAGTTTACGCAAGGCATAGCCCCCCAGATGGCGTGTTTCCTTGATATCAAAGGTTTCCGCCGTCTGAGCTACTACTTTTTCTTCAGTGTCTTCAGGTTTTTCAGCCGTTGGCTGTTCTGATGCCGGTTGTTGATGATACTCATGAATTAGGTTATGGGCAGATAGCCAGCGTTCTGCTAACATAGCCCCCATACAACCTGTCCCAGCCGCAGTGATAGCTTGACGGAACTCATGGTCTTGGACATCACCAACAGCATAGACTCCATCTACACTGGTTTCCACCGAACCGGATTTAGTGACAATGTAACCCACCTGATCTAACTCCAGTTGTCCTCTAAACAAGGAGGTGTTAGGAGTGTGACCAATAGCGTAAAACATCCCGCGAACTGAAATATCCTTTTCCTGACCAGTTTCAGTATCCTGGACTCTTACGCCAGTCATCGAACCATTGTCTCCAAACACATCCACTGGCTGAGTATTCCAGTGAATGGTGATTTTGGGATTATTCAACACCCGGTCTTGCATGGTTTTACTAGCTCGCATCTCATGCCGACGTACTAGCATATGCACATGGGAACCATACTTGGTCAAATATACAGCTTCCTCTGCCGCTGAGTCACCCCCCCCGACTACCGCCACTTCCTTACCACTGAAAAGGGGAGATGCACCATCACAGATGGCACAAGCTGAGATACCATTACTCCAGTACTGAGCTTCCCTGGGTAAATGCAACCGTTTCGCTGTTGCTCCGGTAGCAATCACAATACTATGGGTTTTTACTTCCCGTTCCTCAGAGCGGACAGTAAACGGACGCTGACTTAAGTCTACAACGATCACATCTTCGGTATAGCATTCAGTGCCCCAGCGTTCTGCTTGAGCCTTCATCCGTTCCATTAATTGAGGTCCGGTGATTCCCTCTGGGAAGCCAGGGAAGTTTTCTACTTCTGTGGTAGTCATCAGCTGTCCACCAGGGATTCCACCAGCTTGAAAGCCTTCAAACATTAAGGGTTTCAGGTTAGCTCGTGCGGCATAAATCGCTGCTGTGTAACCTGCAGGACCAGAACCGATGATCACAAGATTTTCTACAGGGGAGTTGGACATAAACACAAACTCATAACGACTACGTTTTATCTAAGGATACCATATGTCACAAAGCGATGCAGTGGCCTCACGGGGGTTTTCCCCACTCGCCCTTGGGATCAAGACATTGAAATTGTGAATAGGGATAGTGGTTACAACTAGTGATTTTAGCCCCTAAGATAATCGATTTTTATAATCTTCGTAGTCAAATTCTCTGACCAGGTTAAAGCTACTATCGGGATGGATAATTCCAATAGCTGGATGTTTTACTCCATTAAACATGGAAGTCTTCACCATCGTATAGTGAATCATATCTTCAAAGAGAATCGTATCACCAATCTGCAACGGCCTTTCAAAGTAATAATCTCCCATTCCCATAAAGTCTCCGGCAAGGCAGGTAAGACCTCCCATCCGGTATGTGGGCTCTTTCTCTTTCGGGTCTCTTGCACCTCGTATCCGAGGTTTATAAGGCATCTCCAAACAATCAGGCATATGAGCTGTAAATGATACGTCAAGCATCGCAATCATAGGACCCGAAGTTTCAATCAGATCGAGAACTGTGGCACGGAGCAGCCCAGTTTGCCATGCCACCGCAGAACCAGGCTCCATATAAATATCCAAGTGAGGATAGCGGGCTTTGAAGCTAGTGATCACTTGGATCAAGTGTTCGATGTCATAGCTTTCAGAGGTGATCAGATGTCCTCCTCCTAAATTAAGCCACTTGATATGGGGAAGGTGATGCCCAAAGAGCATTTCAATCTGCTCCAAAGTACGTGCTAAAGCCCGTGAGTTGCTTTCACATAAATTGTGGCAATGCAATCCTTCAATGCCCTCCGGTAACTGATCACCTAATATTTCAGCGCGTATTCCCAAACGAGACAGGGGAGACGAGGGATTATAGATTTCCTGTTCTACAGGAGAATACTCTGGATTAATTCGTAGACCTGGTGATATCTGGGCGAAGAGAGTTTGTTCTTTAAATTGTTGCCATTGGCGGAGAGAGTTAAAAGAAATATGGGTTGCCTTTTTAATCAGTTCTTGGAATTCATTTTTATGGTAAACAGGAGAATAAAGATGGAGCTCTCCCCCAAATTCTTCTCGCCCTAGTCTTGCTTCAAACAGAGAGCTGGCGGTAGTACCTTGTAAGTATTTTTTGACAATCGGAAAGGCACTGAACATGGCAAACCCCTTCAGAGCAAGAATGATAGTAATCCCTGCTCTTTTTTGAACCGAGTCGATTAGCTCAAGATTCTGAATCAGCTTTTCGGACTCAAGCACATAGCAGGGGGAAGGGATTTTATAATAATCATTCATTTGACTTACTAATCTGAAAACTCTTCTGAGTTGTTAATTGAATCATGCCACAGTATTTCATAGTTAAACGTCTAGTTTAGACCTTTGAAAAGGCAAGAGTCTACTCTTTAACCCTTTAGCAATTAAATTATTTTTAAGGCGGAGTTTCTGTTGTTGAGCAAATGCATACAAATTCAAATCATTGAGAATTTGCAAAGCAACCACTTCTGCTGTTTCACAACCTCCTTCCATACAAGCTTGATAGTCTTCAGAACAGTGTTCTCCAGCAAAGAAAAGATTACCAATGCGCTCTTTTTCAACGCCATAAATTTGCGTCCACTGACCAACTAAATAACAGGCATAAGAACCGCGTTGATAACAGTCTTCTATCCAATTACTTCTTAGAGCTTGACTAGGTATACTAACCTCATCAATTCCTGGAAAAATTGCTTCTAATTGCTGGTTGAGCTTTTGTGATTGAAAATGTGGGGTTGCCTCTCCTAATTTTAATCCTTGATAACCTCCAGTAAAATTGGTCAATAACCCTTCTTGTAAATGAGCTTTACTTTGAACATTTTCCCAGATATTTTGGAATGGTAAATCTGTCAAAATATTTCCGGTATGATTATACTTATTTTTCCAGATTTTATCGCGATAACCCACTATTAACTTAGTATTAGTGCCATAGCCTAAGCGATCGATTGCTGAACGTTTAGCAGAGGGTAAATCGACTTTTAATTCTAGGTGACGTAAAACACTAAAAGGAACTGTTAAAACAATTCGTTCATAGACACGTTCAATAACTCCTTCTCCACGCCGAAAAGAAACTTTGTAACGATTATCTGAAAGACAACGAATGGATTCTAAGGCAGTTTCTATTTTAATTGATGATGCTAAATAATCCCCCAACTTAGCAATTATTTGTTCATTACCGCCCGCAACACAAAATCGCTCATCACATTTTCCTAATAGACTTAAATTTTCTTTTTCAATACCTATTAAATAAAGCAAATTTAGGCATGATTGTTCTTGGGCTTCACGACCAAATTCAAGAGTATAAGTAATTTCAATTAACTTTCGGATCCAGTCCGAAGCAGGAATACGTTCTAGATATTCCCTTAGAGAAAGCTGATCTAGAGCAGAGGCAATGGGATGAGGAGTAGTGTAGTTACGAAAATTGGCTAAAGACTTTAAATCTTTTTCTATTTGAGCCACAATGGGGGTCAACTCATGAATAATTGTCTTGAAAGACACTGGTTGTCCATTAAAATAGAAAGTTGTTGGAATTAAATCTTGATCTGTGTTGGACAAATCTGTCAATTCTAAACCAAGTTCCTTAATGAGAGCTTGAAGACAAGTATGGTCGCTGTCAATGAACTCAGATCCTAATTCCCCAATCAGATATGTTCCTGCAGCTTCTGGCACAGTCCGTATACGCCCGCCAATCCTCTTGGTTGCTTCTACAATCTCTATAGGAACTCCTGCTTGTTGCAAACGCCAAGCAACTGTCAATCCAGCAATTCCTGCACCAACAATTAAAACAGGAGATATGTTTAAGGGAGAAGCTGGAGAAGCCAATTCATTAATTTTTGTGAATTTCTCAGTTTCTATCGATGATTTATCGGAATATTTTTCTTCCTTAAACAACGCTTCCTGAGTCCAAGATTGAATTTCATCAATGGGGATTTGAGTTGCTTGGGATATTTTTAAGCTTTGGTAAGCTTGATGCAAATTCTTAATTAGGGAAGACTTGACCATCATAAATAATCTTAAGATTAATGCAGTTTATCCATAATGCGTTGACCTATAAATTCGGGAGGGTTAGCCAAGGTAAAAATTTCTGTTTCTTTTTCAATAGCACGTCGAATATAGACAGGTAGCTGCAACATTCCCAACAAACTAATGCCATCTACCATCCGTAAGCCCCCGGTGGTTTTTTCTGCCAACAGTTGATCTACTTGTTCTGGTTCAGGTTTAGTAGAACAGGGTTTAGCTGAAGCTAGAATATAACCCCAATATTGAGCAAAACTGGGGACAAAACTGGCATAAGGCAAAGTATAATCAAAAACAGTACTAAGGGTTCTTGCCAAACGAACATAATTTTTCATAGAAACGGGGCAAACTGAACCTCCCTGTATAACCAAAAAACCTTTGCTGTTGAGTACACTGGAGATAGTTTTAAAGTACTCCTCAGTAAAGAGGGCATAGGAGGGACCTTCAAAAATCGGATCGGTGAGATCGGAAATAATGATATCCCACAAAGATGAAGTATTTTCTAGAAACTTTATAGCATCATCAATGACAACCTCCACGCGAGGATCATCGAAGGAGCCTTGGTGCATTTCTGGTAAATACTGGCGACACGCTTGCACTACTTCTCCATCAATATCCACCATTACTAAGCGCTCAACGGTTTTCCAACGCAGGACTTCCCGTAATGTTGCCCCCTCTCCTCCCCCAAGAATCAGAACTTGGCGAGGAGAACCGTGATTGAGCATGGCTGGCTGTACCAATGATTCATGGTAAATAAACTCATCCACCACACTCGACTGCCATGTATCATCCAAAATTAGAGACTTTCCATAGTCTTCTGTCTCGACAATCTGCATTTCTTGGTAGGCTGTGGTCTTAGAGAAGATGGTTTTGGTTAACTTATGAGCATAAAAAGTAGAGGTAGTACACGGATCCAAAACCCAACTATTTGTATCTATGGTTGTAGTTTTCATCAAATCTCCATATATAAACTAAAAACAACTTATTTATTAAAAGCTACATGTCATAATGGTCTAAAAGTTAAGAGCTCTATAGCGATTTGACATTTGACACTGCTAAAGCGCTGCTCCTTGAAATTAAAAGGATGACTAGGATCAACTTTGGTCTAGCATTAAACCTTTATAAAGTTCTGGTTATAGCAGAAGCGCTTGTTCTTGATCATCATTATTAAAACCAATAATTACATGGTAATAATCCGACTATCAATTGACTTTAATAAATAATTTTTTATTCTCTTAAAACATGAGTCGTATGATCCTCCATATAATTCTTAGATTAATACTGATTACTTAGGCACTAATTTAAAGGCTTTCATAAAAGTCATTATCATGTTTATTTAAAAACGTTTTTTAATAAACTTATCAAGCAGCATAAAACTATTAAATTGAAACTTGCTAAACACTAAAAAAACGTTTGACTCGATATTATTCACCTAGGGGAAAACCACGTTCAAATTCTTTAATCTGGATATGTTTAGCTTGCAATCTTTCTTGGATAATTTTGAGAGCTTGTTTTGGCTTGCCTTGACCACAGAAAAACATATCGGCGGCAAAATAACCATATTCGGGCCAGGTATGAATGGCAATATGGGACTCTGCTAAGGTCGCTGTTGCGGTAACGCCCTGGGGACTAAACTGGTGGACACACAGATCGATTAACATAGCTTCTCCTGCGGTAATTGCTGCTACAAGAGTTTGACGAATGATGTCTACATCGTTGAGTATGTCTGCGGGAGCTTGCCAAGCATCTACAATTAGATGAACTCCCATTTTTGCCGTTTCTTGTTGCTGCACATTTGTCAAAGTTTTTTCATTTACCAGAAGTTGCGGGTTATTAGAGACAATATTAACCTTTATAGTGTTTCTCTGGGAGCATTTCATTTTTGCAAATCATCAAATATATCTTTTTATGTGGGCGGTAGCCTCACGATTATACAGCTTAATCGGGTATGTTTATTCCAAAATGGAATGCTCCCATTTCTGGTACTTATGAGATAAAGTCAATTTTATTCCCCCGTTTTGATGAAGCACGGTCATGGGGATTTCCCTCAAGACCGCACTCGATGGCTACTCCCTACTCCGAAGCTATGAAGCTCTCTGCTCCCTCAAACCAATTACTAGTAAGTAGCTCACCGAGTTTTGCTTCTAGATCATATTCAATGATACATAAAACATAGCAATTGATAGAACCCTAAGTTTTAATGATGTCGATAAATGTTGCACAAAGCAGCCCAGATTCCCATGCCACTCCAGAACTAAGCTCCATGTAAATATCCAAGTGAGCATAGCGGCCTTTGAGGCTGGTGATCGGGAGCATGTCACAAATGCCGAACATTTGTACTAAATCTGTAGCCCCCTCATGGGTTTAAGCTTGGTCTGATGGTACATAGTTAATTTATTCTGCAACGCAAGACCTGCTCCCCTGGTGATCAATTGTATCAGGTGTTTGATGTCATAGCTTTTAGAGGTGATCAGATTTGACCTGACTTACTAATCTGCAAACTCTTCTGAGTTGTTAATTGACTCATGCCACTCCAACCCATAGGTTCCAAGCTTTTCCAAAAAAGGATCCGGGTCAAGTTGTTCGACATTAAAAACTCCCTCACCTTTCCATGTGCCAGTGACGACCAGCAAAGCACCAAGCATTGCCGGTACTCCTGTAGTATAGCTGACCGCTTGTGCCCCTACTTCTTCATAAGCTTTTGCGTGGTCACAGTTATTGTAGATATAGTATGTTCTTGGTTTTCCGTCTTTTACCCCTCGAATATGGCACCCAATGGAAGTGTTGCCTTGATAATTTTCACCGAGTGAGGATGGCGCAGGTAGGACAGCTTTAAGGAATTGTAAGGGGACGATCTGATGCCCTTCATACTCAATCGGCTCAATACTGGTTAATCCCACGTTCTGGAGGACTCGAAGGTGTGTCAGATAACTTTCTGAGAAAGTCATCCAGAAGCGAGCCCGTTTAATGGTAGGAATGTGCTTGACGAGGGATTCAAGCTCTTCGTGATACAAGAGGTATGACTCCCTCTCTCCAATCTCAGGATAATTGATTGGGCGATGCACTGAGAAGGGATCGACTTCTACCCAGGTGGAGTTTTCATAGTATCGTCCTTTTTGGGTAATTTCTCTGATGTTAATTTCAGGATTAAAATTGGTGGCAAAGGGAAGACCATGATCCCCTGCGTTGCAATCGACGATATCGAGGTAATGAATCTCATCAAAGTAGTGCTTTAGGGCATAGGCTGTAAATATCCCTGTTACTCCAGGATCGAATCCGCATCCCAGGACAGCCATAATCCCAGCTTGTTTGTACCGTTCATGGTAGTTCCATTGCCATTTATATTCAAATTTTGCTTGATCAGGAGGTTCGTAGTTAGCAGTATCGAGATAATTCACTCCTGTTTCCAGACATGCGTCCATAATCGGCAAGTCCTGATACGGCAAAGCCACATTGATAACGATGTCAGGCTGAAAATCATTAATGAGTGCAACCATTTCACTCACTTTGTCCGCATCGATTTGAGCCGTTGTTAAGGATGGATGAGCAATAGATTTTGCGATCGCATCACATTTCTGCTTCGTTCTGCTCCCTAGGAGAATCTCAGAGAATATCTCTTTTACTTGAGCGCACTTTTGGGCAACCACATTGCCAACTCCGCCTGCGCCAATAATAAGAACTTTTGCCATAACTGTAATTCAAGAATCAATCCAGATCGGTTCTATTACAAGCCTTTTTAAGGTGTCTTTTTTTTTTTGTTTAGGTTGGCACAGAAGCTTAAAATACCAAAATTTACCTAAGGCGGGAATACTGATAAACGAACTTTCCACCCTACTACTGTGTTGTTCACATGAGGGGGTGAAAACCCGCCTTGTTAGCCTTACTGGCTGTCGGTAAAAATAGAGGAGCTGTTGGGGACCATCCCAATTTGGCACGTTAGCTCTTTTTAGGGGGCTGAAACCCTTTAAATATCGTTGCTTTGGGTAATATTGTTTCCAAAATGGGATGCTCCAAGCTCTTGAATGTTGTTAGGGATACAGATCGGTTTTGTTATCACCCCCTGAGCTTGTTAATTCATCCTCAAGGTGCCTCCAAAGTACTCTGCTATTATTCTACACTTAAATCTTTTATAGCAATCCCATTGTCTGCTAAAAACGGGGTAAAAACGACGACAGTATCTCTCAAAACAAGGTGGTATAACGTTTGGAGTAGTTTCTTTCATCTCTGGCCAAAGAGGCGATCGCCTTGAGGTCTAGTTATTACTAGATCAGGCTTTGGGCGCAAAACGCCCAAATAGTTTGTTTAAGTCCCGTTAATTGTTAGGTACCGTTAACGTAACGGCTAAGCGCTATAAATAGTTGAAATGCTGAATAGCTAACAACCTGACTTGCTCAAAACAGAGGTAGATTAACACTCATCCCTGTACCGAATACTGTCCCATCAAAATTAATTCTGGAGTTGGACGAAGAACCAAAGCTTTGTCCACCATACAGATAAATTTGACTATTGCTAGAAATCTTATAACTTAAACGACCAATTAACTGATGATAGTCATCATACCGTGTTGTATAGTCAGATAAGGCAAGTTGGTAATTAAAAGCTGCTTTAAATCGGGGGTAAGGGTAATAGGCTAAAGATGCTCTGAAAACATTACTAATTTTAGAGCGTGTGTCTGGATCAGCAAAACGTAGGGTTAACTTATAGGACGTATCTAAGGCTAAGTGCTTTGCTAACCAATCCCGTCGGCTTAGTCTAAGATACAGAGAATTATAATGAGCGAAGCGATCGCCTCCCTCTTGCTTGAATAACTGTTGATTGCTCCATCCTAACTCCCCATAGGTTCTTTTCAATAACTTCTGACGAACCCCTAGGTTAACTTTCAGTTGATTATAATCAAGTTGGGATCTATCGCCATAACGCACCAGATTACCACTTACCGACGTTATCAGCTTAGTGTCAGGTCCGAGGGATGGTACAGCTAATAGGGTTACTCCTGGTCTCAACAAACCATCATCAACTGGATCGACTCCAGCGAAAATATTATCGCTTCTGAAATAACTGACTCTACCCTGTAAATATACTGTAGGTTTACGTGGAGTTGGTGGTTTTTCTTGGAGCCGCAAACGCAGCACCCCCAGTTCCGGGTCTCCATCATTAGCGTTGGAATCTGAGTTTGAACTATTATCTCCAGAAGCAGGTTTAGCTTGAGATGTCTGTGACCTGTCAACTACCTTAGTTGAGCTAGAACCCGATGAGCGCTCACTAACAACAAAGGAAGATAGTACTTCTCCACTACTCCCGATTTTAACTTTATATAAATTAGGAGTACAATGCTGTTTTTCATGATGATCAGTATTACCTTGGTTTTCTGTACCACTAAAAACTAAACTGACTCCTTGCTGATGGGAAATACTGTCTATGGGGTGACATCCAGACCAAGCTGGTTTACTGATGGTCAGTGTAATTAAGAAAATCAGATGTCCCAAAATAGCTAAATAGGGAGTTTTTATATGGTGCTGGCAAGCATTATTATCTTCATATATTTTGTGAATATTTTTATTTATTGAATTCATTTTTAATTAAAAAATAATCGGTTGTTTACTTAAAATATCTTTAAGGAAATAAACAGTCTTTTATCTATAACAAAATAAAAAAAAGTTCAATAATATTAGTTTAATACTCATTAATATAGAATAGTCGTTGCTAAGCTGTGAGCGATATATAGGGTTTTTGCTAACAATGAGGTACACAGTATTTTTGGCCTGCTCCCTGCTCCCTGCTCCCTGCTCCCTGCTCCCTGCTCAAGTTAAATGGGGAACAGCTTACCAAAATTAATCAATGTAGGTAGGGGATTTTTCTTCCAGCTAATAATTACGAACCACCAGCGGTGTTTTCAGGATTGACCAACCAGTCTTTCATACTACTCTGAATAAAAAATATCCTGATTTGAATTAGAGCCTAAAGAATGTCGTATAGGAGAGTTTTATAGCTACTCTTCAAGAAGGCAACGCCAAAGCCCCTACACCAGATTTTGGAACGGTGCAGACAGACCCTAGGTATCTTTCCTGGAATGCCATTATCCTTGCATCAAAAATCCAAAATTAATAACTCTCAACTACCTGACAAGACTGACCTTTGAGCTATTGGAGTTGCTCCGTGTTTCCCAAGACAGTCCTAGTAATTTCCATCTCTCTATGGAGCGTTAATTCACTAATTTTTTCTAAACCAGTCAGTGCCGAAATTCCCTTAACTCGTGCTGTGGTAGAGAAGCTACGTAACCGAGTGCGATTGATTCCTCAAAATCAGTCAGCTCGACCAGCCCGTCCATCTGATGCCATGACGATAGGAGATGCACTGGTAACAGCTCGCTCTTCCATGGCTCAACTGCGCTTCAATGATGGTTCCCTAGCCCGACAGGGAGAGTTAGCTGTCTTTCGATTTTTACCTAGAAGTCGTACCTTTGAGCTATCTAATGGCACACTGTTGCTGTTAATTCCTCCAGATCGGGGTAAAACTCGAGTGCGTACACCCAATGCTGTGGCTGGGATTAGGGGGTCAGCTCTGTTCATGCGATATATCTCTGAGACCGATACAACAATTGTTGGAGCTCTGACCAATAGCGGTATTGTGGTCTATAATCGCACTCGTTCTCAAGGTCAGGAATTAAAAGCTGGGCAGATCGTGGTTATGATAGAGGATCAAATTGAGCAGGTTTATGAATTTGACCTCAAAGAGTTTTATGAAACCAGTGAATTAGTAAAAGGGCTGAATTTGACCCAGACAGAAGCGGCGGGTAGTCCAGATCAAGCTTTGGATTTAGTGCGAGGAGAAATTGCAGATGCTCTAGACGAGCAAGATCCTATTCTTGGCAACAACATAATAGTTAATCCTTCTTTCGTTCGTATTCGGGGGAGTGAATCGGACGAGTTTCCCAGTGCTGATTTTAGTGTGATTGATGGTGGTGTTGATGTCTTCGATCAAGATGTGGGTTCTGATAATTCCAATACCGATATCACTGATCAGCTTAACCAGTTAGATATTAGGTCTACCTTAGAAACGGGTGAGTTTCTTAACACTGAGCAGGAGGATGAAACTCTTGAACTGGATCCCGAAGACGTTGACAAACCACTAGAGCCGGAGCCAGAACCCGAACCAGAACCCGAAGCTGAGCCGGAACCCGAACCCGAGCCTGAGCCCGAGCCTGAGCCTGAGCCCGAGCCTGAGCCAGAACCCGAACCCGAGCCTGAG
>NZ_CEYLVT010000131.1:0-20890 GCF_982860115.1 Moorena sp. | reverse complement strand
GGAGTTGGTAAGAAGCCCACACTGTAATCTACGATTCAGTGTGGGAGTATGTCACTAGGGAAGATCAGGGATAGGATTTACGAGATCTTTGCGGAGGTAGCTCTAGAAAAAGACTGGAATATTAAAGCACTTGAAGTCGCACCAGACCAGATCCATCTGTTTGTAGAGATTCACCCTACAGATTCTATATACCAGGTGGTTAGAGCTTTCAAAGGTAGAAGTGCCAATTATCTAAGAAAGGAGTTCCCTGACCTCAAGAAACTCCCATCCCTCTGGACAAATAGCTACTTTTTTAAGGGCAGCGGGAAAAGTCAGCACTGAAACTATCCACAGATATATTACCGACCCTCACCATGGTTGAACCCTAAGTGGCTTTAGCCACTGTGGAGCATTCCTCCCCGGTCATTAGACGCGGGGTTTCCTGCTACCTAGATTTTTATGATAATCTTTGATTAAAGGTATTAAGAAATGTAAAAAAAGCTGGCTCTGTAGTGCTATGGACATCCGCCAAATCGAAATCTCTCTCAAAAGTCCAAATGCTCAGGATCGCCTCAGGGCACTTACTGCTTTGAGAGAGTATGGTTCAGATGTAGCTGTTCCCCTACTTACAAGTAAACTCAAGGACCCAGAATTTTTAGTGCGCTCCTTTGTGGCCATGGGACTGGGGAATAAACGGAGTGACGAGTCCTATGCTGCGTTGTTAAATTTGATGCAATTTGATAAAGATCCCAATGTAAGGGCAGAAGCTTCCAATTCCCTGTCTAAGTATGGAGAGGTGTCAATATCTCATCTGGTCACTACCTTTCAACAGGATGATCACTGGCTGGTGCGCCGTAGCATTCTTGCTGCTTTGGTGGAAATGTCTTGTCCAGAAGAACTCTATAGTATTTGTATTTGCGGCTTAGCAGGGGAAGACCCAACTGTCCGAGAAGCAGGAATTGATGCTTTAGGTTTACTGGCTGGTACTGTTAAGGAAACTGAGGCATTGCAGCAAATTCTGGCTCTGAAAGATGCACAATGGTGGCGTATTCGGATGCATGTTGCCCGTGCCCTAAAACGATTTGATTCCCCCGATGCTAAAGCAGCATTGGGAGAACTTATGAAGGATCAAGAGCATCGGGTGGTAGCTGCTGCTTTAGATAGTTCCCTCTAGAGCATTAGTTTGGTAAACAGAGTAAGTATCCAAGCAATCTACTATCTTTGAATGCAACTCGGTATCACAAGGAGTGGGGCTCGTGATGAGTTCTGAAAATTGGTTGTATCCCATGCTTAATTAACAGCCGTATTATATGGATTGGATAATACAGGAAAGCTAGCACTCTAGGCAGGGACAGTAACGCCCAATCCGCTTCATTGGGCATGACGGTAACAAACAAACTGTTTTTTAGCCAATGGAGACAGTACATCACTCTGTCATGCAGACGCTCTCTCATGCTGAAGTAGAAGCGATGATTGTAGGACAAGAAAAAAGCCCAAAATCCTTTTGCTTCTGAGAGCTTAGGGCCGACTTCAAGGTCACGGAAAAGCTGTGATCGTACTTGGATAGCGAGGCATTGGGAGACTGGTTGGGCTTGCAATTTATTTAGGATTATCTGTGGCAACGTGACTCCCAGCAAATCCCTGACTAGGCAAAGGTCAAGCAAGAGCATGCGTTCACAACCAAGCTTTTGAGCCTCTGCCAGTACTCTGCGCCAATCTAACTGGGGATGAGTACGGATTAGTTCAGCAACATCGCATAACTGAGCCAGACGTACACTCCAGTGACAACAGTCTTTGCCCAATTGCACACAGAGAATTAACAGCATCTGTTCTGGCGAGATAGTAGAGACTGTCTTACCGGCAAGAGATAGAGGCTGAAGATGCGATCGCAAATACTCAAAATCTAATGGCAAACAGAATAAATCGGGTACAATCCCCTGGTGAAGGTCAATACAGACTCGACTTTTTTGATCTACAAAGTGATACTCCCAGCCTAGGTCTTTTTGCAATTCATACCCTTGAGACAGGAGTAATTCTTTAACTTTGGGGATGTCTTGGTGATCAACCAGGATGTCTAAGTCACCGAACTGCCGCAGCCCCAGATTGCCGTAAACTGAAACAGCAAGGGTAGGCCCTTTGAAGGGGATAGCAGCAATTCCGTGTTTTTCCAGAAGAGTCAGGAGGTTGAGTAGTTTCTGAATGAGAAATGTATTGTGTACGACTAAGTGCTGGAAATAATTTCGGAGTTGTTTGAGGATGTTCTGGGGAACCAAGTCTGGGCAGGTATTTTTGAGACTATGGTACAGCAGCGGTAAGACTTTCTGACGGCGAGCTGTTTTCAGCAGATAAGTCCAGTCGATCTGTTGCTCAAGCAGTAAACGTTTGATAGACTCAGCAGTCGCTTCGTCGATGCTGCTTCGGACACAGTAGAGGAGTAACTGGAGTTCTGGTTTAGTTTGGAGTTCTCCCTTAGTTATCGATACTGATGCTATAGTAGTTAATGGGGTTAAAGTCATCATCCAAGGTTGATATAAAAACTCGCCCTGTAGAAACCCCCACCATGCATGTGGCGGATACAATGGCAATTAAGACTTGAATTTTCCCTTTAAAATGGGAAAATTAGCGAATTACGGCTCAAAGGTAATTAATAAAAATAATCTATTCAGTAATCTATTGAGTAATTGATTACTATTTACTTACTACTTACAGAAAAAACTGGGATTTTCAGTACATTTGACTGGTGAGTTTGCAAAGTTTTGATGAAGTACCTTGCCATATAACACAATAAGGATTAGTTTTTAAGTAATCCCTATTGACTGGCAGCGCTTTCCTTGCTAATGCTTTGACAGAATGGCAAGGAAAGCTTCCCCTTAGGTAGATTTGGGGATGGGGATTCGTGTGGCTTAGTCAGGTAAAGGTTAGGTTAGGCAAAGGTTAGATCAGACAAATGTTAACGATTATTTCTTTGTCTGGGAGAAATGAGACAGGAAGTATCGCGATCCTCTATGCTCAGTAAGGGTTTTACTATGTATACGAGCAATATAAATGTATCAGCCTTTCCTGGACTATCTGGAAAAAGAGCTATTTAACCGGTTTGATTTAAGCAGTCAACCGATACCCCCAGGCTTAGAACGCCAGGTAAGCGATCGCGCCAAACATCGGGCGATTATTCAAAGCTGGTGTTACCAATGCCCGGAATTGCGGAAGATTCGCTATACCTATATGGATGTTGGACCAGTCTCCCAAGTGTTTAACAGTGTGATGTATCCCAGTCACTGTTACGATCTCCCTTTGCTAGGGATTGACTTCTTAGCCTTTGGCAAAAAGAAGATCCTGGTGGTCCTGGACTTTCAGCCATTGTTTAGGGATGAAGCGTATCAGGAAAAATACATTGAACCGATGCGAGCCATTCGGGATCGCTATCAGGACTTGGCACAAAACTTAGAAATGAAGTTTTACGATGCTAACCAATACTTCTCTAAGTATCTACTGTTTGCCAAAATCGATTCCCTAGAGACAGTGAAAACGGAAGTCTTTGAGGCTTACAAAGACTACTTGGCGTTATATTGGCAAATGGTGGAGCAAGCTGAGCCTCTAACTGAGCCAGAAGATATTGAGCGCATTGTTAAGGCACAGAAAGACTACGACCAGTATAGTGCCGACAGAGACCCAGCCCATGGTCTGTTCAGCAGCTACTTTGGTCCCGAGTGGGCAGAGCGGTTCTTATATGAGTTCTTATTTGAAAATGCCATGCCTTTAGCCGTTAGTCAAAGCCAAACATGACTCTCTATCAGCCGTTTCTAGACTACGCGATCACATATCTAAAAGAGCGCCTTGATCTACAGCCTTATCCCATTCCCTCTGGATTTGAACGCAAATTCGCAACAGTGGGTAAAGGTAAAAAGCAGCAAGATGTTCTGACCACCAGTTATGCTTTTGCTGCACCCAAAATCAGACAAATTCGAGCGGCTCATGTCCAGGGGGGAGCAGCATTACAGGTACTTAATTTTGTGATCTTCCCCCACCTCAACTATGACCTCCCCTTCTTCGGGGCTGACTTAGTGACCTTACCTGGTGGACATCTGATTGCCTTGGATATGCAGCCCCTGTTCCGGGATGATCCAGCCTATCAAGCTCGTTACACCGAACCTATCCTACCGATTTTCAAAGCCCATCAACAGCATTTGCCTTGGGGAGGAGACTTTCCTGAGGAAGCAACACCCTTCTTTTCCCCAGCTTTCCTGTGGACACGCCCTAAGGAAACCGACGTAGTGGAAAATCGGGTGTTTGCTGCGTTCAAGGACTATCTGACAGCTTACTTGGATTTTGTGGATCAGGCAGAAGTAATTACCGATTCCCAGCATCTCGAAGCCATCAAGGAAGCTCAACTGCGTTATCTGGGTTATCGTGCTGAAAAAGACCCAGCTCGTGGTATGTTTCAGAGATTTTATGGCAGTGAATGGACTGAGGAGTACATCCATGGTTTCTTGTTTGATCTAGAACGGAAGCTCGCACAGGCTTAAGCGTAGGATCTTAAAACTTAACCTCAGTTCGATTTGACATCCTCCCCGGCGTTAAAGCACGGGGATTCCAAACCTCACGATTTGGGCTTCCTCTTTCTCAATGTTCGAGCTGACTTACTTGATTGAGTTTTCCCAACCAAGCAGAGATCAATCTCTCCAGAGGCGTTAATTTCCGTCTGCCCGACGGTATTTGATAGCTGTTTAAGTGCAGATTTAAGAATGTTGATTGCAGCGTTGTGATCACGGTCTGCTACATACCCACAGTCAGGACAGTCATGGGTTCTAGTGCTAAGAGTCTTTACAACTTGTTCACCGCAATTTGAACATTGTTGTGATGTGTATGCTGGTTCAACAGCAATCACTGGAACTCCATAAATTCTGCCAAAATACTCTAACCACTCCCTAAATCTGTACCATGCAGCATCATTGATTGACTTAGCTAGTTTGTGGTTTTTAAGCAGGTTTCGTATCCGTAGGTTTTCAATCGCGACCAAGTCGTTAGACTGGATGACGTGTTGAGCTAATTTACAGACCCAATCGTTACGTCTGCGTGACACCTTTAGATAGGCTCTACCCAATCTGTTTCTGGCTTTTTTCCAGTTTTGACTTCCTTTGAGGGTTCGAGATAATCGACGTTGCAGCTTTTTGATTTTTCGTTCATCTTTTCTCAGAAACCGTTCGCGTAGCGTGCGCTTTGCGCAGGATTATCTATCTGTGTACCAGATGAATCAGTGTAGAAAAAGTTAAGTCCAACATCTAGCCCGGTTTGTTTTCCTGTGAGTTCTTTTTTCTCCTCCCTGATATGGTCTATCAGGAATTGAGTATAATACCCGTCATGTCTTCTAATCACTCTTACTCGTTTAATTTGTTTGAGTTGATAGAAGTGGAGATCTCGACTTCCCCAAAGCTTGAATGTTCCCGATTTAAACTTGTCTGAAAGGGTTAAATAACGCCTGTCTTCAGAGAGTTTCCATCCTGAAGTCTTGTATTCGACAGATGCTCGAACTTGGTATTTCTTGAACTTTGGGAATCCCTTTTTACCAGGTATCTTTTGCTGGCAATTTCGATAGAACCTTTCAATTGATGCCCAAGCTCTTTCTGCGTGTGCTTGTCGTGCCATTGAGTTGAGTTTACTCACCCAGGGGGTTTCTGGATTGTCCGACAACACCTTACAGTAGCTATAGGCATCGTTGCGACTTTTGATTTGACCGTCCATCCACGCTCTGATGACGCTGTTGCGAACAAAACGTCCAGTACGGATGGCTTCATCTAGCCTTCTGTACTGGGATTTCGTTCCTTGCAGCTTCATTTCGTAGACGATCATATTTATCATTGGTTGCTTAATATAGCGCTACGCGCAAGGCAAAAGCCAAAAGTTGACTAAAAGAGCTTTTCAGCTTGTATCAACGTCCTAACCTTAATGCGTAGTGCTATATCAACTATAATAGCACAAAAATAATCCGTCGTGAACGACGGGGCTTTCAACCTGCTTTTTATTGGTAAGAAAATGGTTAGTTTTTTCAGGAGTCAGGAGTCAGGAGTGATAAGTCAAGATAAGAATACATAATTGATGGGAATAATACAGAATTTTTTTCTTAATAAAACTCTGATTAATTGCCAATTAACTGGTCAATAATTTATCTTGATTTCATCTATCATGACTCAAAGCTCCTGACTCGATACTCCTAAATTGTAGAGCCTTTAATGAAACGTGCAAGATCTTAGCCTTTCCCCTAGCCGCGATCGCCAAACCGTAACAGTAGCCAGAAACAAATTTTTTTGATATATCTTAAATCATTGTCTTGATGCGTAAGCTATCAGCTATCAGCTATCAGCTATCAGCTATCAGCTATCAGCTATCAGCCTATGCGCTATGTCCCAGCCTTGAAGCCTGTGCCACGCTACTTGAGGTGCTATCAGCTCAAAGCTGACGGCTGACCGCTGACTGCTGTTCGCGCAGCGTGCGCGTAGCGCATATGCTTACCTTGATGCAGCCGCTCCCCAATCGCGCTTTGCATCAAGGCAAGCTTGTTTCAATACACGAAAGCTTACTTAATACTTAATAGGTCGCTAAAATAACGAATCATTTATTTTAATTAAGAACCTTTAAAAAAGTTAGGCTTGTATTAACCTAATCCCCTAATCTGTGATTAGAACTGAGGTTTATGATCATAGAGGTGATTAATGACAATTCCTTTGTTAGAGTATCCGCCCTCAAGCCAAAATCAGCGCGTCGCTGGATATGAGGTGCCTGGAGATGAGCAGCCGAAACTATACACTACAGCTAATCTGCTTTCTCCATCGGAAATGGATGAGTTGATTAGGGCAGCCTATGGTCAGATTTTTAATGAACAACAAATTCTAAAAAGTAACCGCCAAACCTTTTTAGAATCACAGCTGAGATTTGGTCAAATCACGGTGCGCGAGTTCATTCGTGGTCTAGCAACATCTGAACCTTTTTGGCAGCGAAATTATCAGACCAACAACAACTACCGTTTTGTCCAGATGTGTGTACAACGCATCTTGGGGCGTGATGTCTACAGCGAGCGGGAGAAGTTAGCCTGGTCAATAGTGCTGGCTACCAAAGGGTTACAAAACTTTATTGATGCTCTGGTCGATAGCGACGAGTATCTGGAAAACTTTGGTGATCACACCGTGCCTTATCAGCGGCGGCGGATCATACCCCAGCGTACTCAAGGGGATCTACCCTTTGCCAGGATGCCTCGTTATGGGGAAGACTATCGCACCCAACTTCAACAGCTGGGTTACTTCAAACATCAACCAATTGCTTTCAAAACCTATTATCCTCCTGCCTCAGTGCGCTTTGTAGCAGGAGTACTCACTAAGGCAGGAGCTGTAGTCTTACTTGGGGGAACAATTGCGACTGCGTTAGCCGCCTGGGGTATTATTAGCCTGTAGCTGTGAGTGTAGGTTTGATAAGAAATGTTACTTACCTGCCAACGGCTAGACCAATTAGCTGGAGTAAACAGCTGACCTGTGTCTTGAGCAGGAGGTAAGCAACCAAGAGGCTTCCAGCACCAACGTGGAGCCAATCCACAGGGTAGCCATGGCAAGCCTGTTCTGATCTGCCGTTGCAATCAGACATAAAAAAATCTTAAACTCTTAACAAGATGTAACGAATAAAGGCTCGACATCATTGTATAAAAGTTACCTGAAGGGTAAATAGTGACAGGCGAAAGCTAACCAACCGGTTGACACACAGCATTCCTAGGTCTCTGACCAAAACGTGAAGTTTTGTAATTTTTCTTAACGATCCGTTTTGAACCCAACTCATGGGACAAAGACTAGGACAAAGACTAAGACAGAGAGATAGGAGTATTGGCTGTGGCTGGAGCATGTTCTATCCCCTTCCAGGCTGCTTGATTTAGTTTGATTCAGTCTGAGTCTGTTTAACTGAAGCCCGTTTTGAAACAAAACCAACTAACGTAGGAGATTCCGTCAATGTTTGATGCCTTTACTAAGCTTGTTTCGCAGGCTGATGCCCAGGGTCAATACATTAGTGCAGAGCAACTAAGTGCTCTTAGCGCTATGGTGGCTGACAGCAACAAGCGGATGGATGCAGTAAACCGCATTACCAGCAACTCTTCTACCATTGTGGCTAACGCAGCTCGCTCCCTGTTTGCTGAGCAACCCCAGTTAATCAATCCTGGTGGTAATGCCTACACCAGCCGTCGGATGGCTGCTTGCTTGCGTGATATGGAAATCATCCTGCGCTATGTGACTTACGCCATTTTTGCTGGTGATGCTAGTGTACTGGAAGACCGCTGCCTCAATGGTCTGCGGGAAACCTACCTGGCTCTGGGAACTCCTGGTGCTTCCGTAGCAGTGGGTGTAGAAAAGATGAAGGATGCTGCGATTGCGATCGCTAACGACACCAATGGCATCACCCCTGGTGATTGCAGCTCTCTGATGGCTGAAATTGCCAGCTACTTCGACAAAGCAGCTGGTGCGGTTGCCTAAAAAACTGAAGGCATATCACTTGCTGTCTAACTATCACAACTTCAAACGTTTTTGAAAACTTGACAAAATATTAGGGAGATACCTAGACAATGAAAACCCCGCTTACAGAAGCCGTCGCTGCTGCTGACGCTCAAGGTCGTTTTTTAAGTAATACAGAAATCCAGACTGCCTTCGGTCGATTCCAGCGGGCTACAGCTTGCTTAGAAGCGGCAAAAGCCTTAACTGCTAAAGCCTCTACCTTGACTGACGGTGCAGCCCAAGCGGTGTATAACAAATTCCCTTACACCACTAGCATGCCTGGACCAACCTATGCATCTGACGCTACAGGCAAGGCAAAATGCTCCCGTGATATCGGTTACTATCTGCGTATGGTTACTTACTGCCTAGTTGCTGGTGGTACTGGACCGATGGATGAGTACTTGATTGCTGGTTTAGATGAAATCAACCGTACCTTCGAGCTGTCTCCAAGCTGGTACATCGAAGCCCTCAAGTACATCAAAGCTAACCATGGTTTAACTGGTCAGCCTGCTACTGAGGCAAATAACTACATTGACTACGCTATTAACGCCCTGAGCTAATTGCTCTTTTGGCCTGGAAAGGTCAGTAGGTGTTAGCAAGAACTAGCGTCTGCTGACCTTTCTGGGCATTGTTTTGTCTATAAAGTTTGTCTATCTGGCTTGTCTATCTAGGAAGGATCCATTACCTGAGTTCGATGTAATAAATTGGCAGGTTTTTTGAGGAGACAGGAGATTTAATTGAGTCTTATCCTCCCTGATCAAAAAAGTAATTAAAATGAAACTTAATACGTTTAAATTAAGAAGTTTAAATGTTGCAGCCTAGTCTTGAAAATTATGTTGAGACTGATAACTCTGAGTCGTTAACTGTAGAGCAAGCGATCGTAAATCTACAAGGTAAGGACCAGGGGCTTCGCTATTATGCAGCATGGTGGCTAGGAAAGTTCCGAGTCCGGGAACCAGTGGCAATTGATGCCCTAATTGCTGCGCTAGAGGATCAGCAGAACCAGACAGAATTAGGAGGATATCCTCTGCGCCGAAATGCCGCCCGGGCACTGGGCAAACTAGGAGACCATCGAGCTGTGCCTGCGTTGATTGATTGTTTAGACTGCCCGGATTTTTATGTTAGGGAAGCAGCAGTACAATCTTTAGCGATGTTAGGAGATCGTACCTGTATTCCCAAGCTGATCAAACTCCTAGACGGAGGTTTAGAAGCAGCCGAGCCTATACCTGGAAGTCCCCACCTTGCCCAACCCTACAATGCTGTCATCGAAGCCTTGGGGGATCTTGGTGTAACTGAAGCGATTGACCTGATTGAAATATTCCTAGAGCATCCCAACGAGTTGGAACAGTATGCCGCCGCACGGGCAATGTACCAGCTAACTCAAAACCCTACTTATGTTGAACGTTTAATCAAAGCTTTGAGTGCTTATCAAGTGCAACTGAGGCGGGCAGCTCTTTCCGATCTCGGGGCAATTGGTTATTTACCAGCAGCCGATGCGATCGCTAAGACCTGGGCAGAAAATAGTCTCAGGTTAATCGCGCTCAAAGGAATTCTAGAGCATTACTTAGAAAGCCATCCCAATGATGGTTGCCACCTATCAGAGACGGCAATTAGAATTATGAATTTGATGGATGGTCTTCTTTGAAGTGTGAAGGATAAAGTATCACAGATGAAGAAACAAGTATGAAATAATTTTATCTAAAATTTTATCTAATGATTTTATCTAACCATTTATACTAAAAGAGTAATTTTATCTAACCATTTATCATCGAAGCATTACGTCAAAACTGGTAGGTTTTGATACTTTTGCCTTTTGCTTTAAACCTACCACTATAAAACCCTTAGGGTAAACAGCTTTTAAGCTTACATCATATCAGGATAATTACCCTGTCTTGATGCAGTCGCTCATGGTTTTGGGTCTGTGTGCGGAATCTGCGTCCGCACCTTGTAAGCCCCGTGGAAACCCCCTTTGGCGGCGCTGCATCGCTTAATAAAAATCTTCCCATCTCCCTACACTCCCCTAGATTATTGGTATTCAACCAGACTTGATATTAGACCCCTGCATGACCAACACCACCCGAGAGCAAGAATTAATTCGAGCTGTGAGAGAGGCAGATTCTGCCTATAGTTTAGTAAAAGCAGTGAGAATCCTGGCTAATGCCCATATAGAAGCTGCGATCCCGACTTTAATTGCAGTTTTTAGCTACAATAACCCAGGTGCAGCAGAATTAGCTGCCGGTGGGATAGTGCGATTCGGGAAAACAGCAGTAGAGCAATTGCTAAACCTAATTGATGACTATAACTACGGAGGTAGAGCCTGGGCAATCCGCGCACTATCAGGAATTGGCGATCCTAGAGCCTTCGATACCTTAATCGAAGCTGCTGAAACTGACTTTTCTATGAGCGTCCGTCGAGCTGCTACAAAAGGTCTGGGCAATTTGGACTGGGAGGATATGCCTAAAGATAAAATTCCTGCTGCCCAACAGCAAGCTTTCAAAACACTACTGCTTACCTGCCAAGACTCAGAATGGGTAGTTCGTTATTCTTCCGTAGTAGGATTGCAAGGTCTAGCTACTGCTGTAGTGGTCACCTATCCGGAGCTGGCTGAGAGTATCAAAACTCATTTAGCGCAAATGTTCAAGACTGAAACCGATGTAACAGTGGGCAGTCGTATCCAACTGGCTATCCAACAACTGGCATGAACAATGACTAATTAAGAACGCCGAATATTAAAACAACACCAATCCTGACGCTTCCAGAGGGTGGCGACAATCCAGTTATTTTGTTCTAAGGTATCAGCAATTGGTTTCACCTGATCTAATAACACACCACTGATAACTCCCCAGCTGGTTGGTTTCGCTATAGCACTCATGAGTGGAATTAAATCAATAATCACCTCTGCGAGAATGTTGCAGAGGATCCCATCTACTGGTTCACCATTAGTAAGCTTAGACAAGGTTTCTAGACTACCCTGTTCTATCACCAGATTCTGGTCAGACATGTTGTTAAGAGAGCGGTTGTTGCGGGCAGCACCCACGGCTAAGGGGTCAATATCCACGCCATAGACCTTTTTAGCCCCTAACAACACCGAGGCAATAGAGAGAATGCCGGAACCACAGCCAATATCCACTACCACATTTTCCTGATCACTGAAGCCTAGACGCATCTCTAATGCTTCCAGGCATAACTGAGTGGTGGGATGGGTACCTGTTCCAAATGCTGCTCCTGGATCAAGGCGTAACAATATCCGTTCGGAAGGGTCTGGTAAGGGTAGCCAGGCGGGATAGATCAAAAAGCGATCGCCAACTTCTTGGGGTTCCCAGTATTGTTTCCAACTACTTGCCCAATCTTCCTCATCAATCAGGTGCCACCGAGTTATCGGTACTGGCAGCCCTACAGTAAGGGCATCCTGATTTACCCAAAGGGCAAGGGCTGCCAGATCCAACAGCTGTGCTTGTATTTGGGGTAAGTGAGCCAGCACTAGTTGAGAATGTCCCTTAAGCTGGGTGGACATTCCTCGACAACCAAACTTCTCCAATCGCCAGAAGATTAAATCCTCTAAGGCAGAGTCGCACAAAATTTGAATTTCCCACCAGCTGTTTGCCATATCTTAGTTCCGATTTGACACTCCCCGCCCGCTTATGAGCGGGGATTCTTAGTTCCTCGACATGCCTTAAAATTAGCTATCCGTCAAAGGCAATACTTAAGCCGAGTACCCGTTTAAAAACCAAATACCTAGCCTAATTTAACTAACCCCAGTGGGCTTATCTCCCTAAGCGTTGAGTTTACTCAGTTTCCGTGTGCCCCACGGTACTTTTTAATCTTTAAGGTTTGCTTTACTGGTTTTCGGTATCTATTAGGATCCATACGTTTTTAATGAGGTTTTTCGCGCCTCAGGTGCTAACATCGCAAAACGCTCGTGGATTTATGACAGTACCGACGAATCCTGTCTGTGTTAGGCCACTGTTTGATAATAACAGATTATTTGAAAGCCGTCTGCCGAAGGACGGGGTTTGAAACCCATCTTTTTGGTCAAGAGTGCTGAGTTTAAGAGTGGGGAGTCAGCAGGGGGAGATACGCGCTCCTTCCTTAAGGATCAAGATTGTTTGTACCTATCAACTTTTCCCCATATTCAGCACTCAGCACTCAGCAGTGAAGGTATTCAGTAGTGAAGGTATTCAGTACTTAACTTATAAAGTTACCGTGTAAGCATCCCTGATCCCTGGCACCTTCATAATCTCTGTCAAAACTCCCTCCGGTAAGGGGTCATCTATACTAAGCACCATAACTGCGTCACCCCGCACAATTTTACGACCCACCTGCATACTGGCAATATTGACATTAAAACTACCCAGTAGAGAGCCAATTTTACCAATAATTCCGGGCATATCCCGGTGTAGGGTAAACAACATATAGTGAGTGGGAGGAACATTAATCGGGAATTCGTCGATACTGGTAATGTGGATTTCCCCATCATTCAACACAGCACCCGTTACAGAATGTTTTCCCATGGAACCGGTGGCTGATAAATGTAGGGATCCAGAATAGTCTCGCATCGAAGCATCCCTGGTTTCAATGACCCGAATACCCCGCTCTTTTGCCTCAATCGATGCATTGACATAGTTTACCCGCTCTCGCAGTGCCTGGGAAAGTAAGCCTTTGAGGGCAGCAACCACTAAGGGTTGGCTTTCATTGGTAGCTAACTCTCCCTGTAATCGGACATCAAGTAATTCAATGCGTCCCCCTGCCAGTTGAGCAACTAGCTTACCTAGAGTTTCTGCCAACTCCATGTATGGTCTGAGTTTTTCAATCACATTGGGTGACAATCCGGGAATATTAACTGCTGAACGGGCGGGTAAGCCTAAGAGGACATCCCGAATTTGTTCGGCTACATCAACAGCAACATTAACTTGGGCTTCTGTGGTAGATGCCCCTAGGTGGGGGGTCAGAACCATTTCTTTCCCCAATTCACGCAAGGGGGATTCTCCTAGTGGTTCTGATTCATAAACATCCAATGCTGCACCAGCAATTTTACCCTCTTTTAGTGCCTTAGCCAGAGCTTCTTCATCAATAATGCCTCCTCTGGCACAGTTGATAATTCGGGCAGTTGGCTTCATCTTAGCAATGGCTTCGTCATTAATCAGATGAGCGGTTTCTGGAGTTTTCGGGATATGGAGTGTGATGTAATCAGACTCCTGCAACAGCAAATCCATCTCGACTAAACGACAGCCTAGCTGTTCAGCCCGTTCTACCGAAATGAAGGGGTCATAGCCGAGCAACTTCATTCCCATTGCTCGGGCGACAGTTGCTACATGGGAGCCAATTTTACCCAAACCAACTACACCAAGGGTTTTTTTGTAAACTTCTGTGCCAATAAAAAGCTTACGCTGCCACTTATTGCTTTTAACTGACTGATTGGCATCGGAGATATGGCGAGATAGGGCTAGCATCATCGCCAGGGCATGTTCGGCTGCAGCTATAGTATTTCCTTCCGGAGAGTTAACCACTACAATTCCATTACGAGTTGCTGCTGGGATATCGACGTTATCAACCCCAACACCAGCACGACCGATGATCTTGAGTTGCTTGCCCGCCTCAATTACCTCTTGGGTAACGCGGGTGCCAGAGCGAATCATCAGAGCATCATAGTCTGGGATAATTGTCAATAGTTCTTCCGGTGATAGATTCGGATTGAAATCAACCTCAGCAACTTGGGAAAGGATATCAATGCCAGCTTGATCAATTGAGTCAGAAACAAGAACCTTAGACATGACCAGAAGATAGGTTAATGGGTTATACACACGGTGCTGGAGCTATGCCATGAGAAACTAAGATCAACCCCAAGAGTACTATTTGATGAACCATCATCCAATAGCACTTAACTACAACCAAATGTAGTTGAACAGGTCTATTTCTTCACATTCAGTAGCTTTGACCGCAGTATGCTATCTTAACTGCAAAGGTATCCCTGGATAGCTACTGATCTAAAAGATTTTAAGTTTCCCTCATCTTTCATGGAAAATTTATCCAAACTCCGTGGAAAACCCCTGTGCTGGACGCAGGGAATCAAAAGGAGCTCAAGGAAGAGTTCAAGTAAACTTTAAATGTAGATAATCAGCACAAGTGGCGATGAAATATGTGATTGCTGTATTCCCCAACCGCATTAAGGCAGAAGAAGCTTATACTGCTTTGGAAAAAGAAGAGTTACCTATGGATCGAGTAAGTATCTTGGGTAGAGGATATAAAAGTGCTGATGAGTTTGGATTCATTGACCCCAAACAACAGGGAATCAAGGGAGCCCGACGAATGGCATATTGGTTGATTCCCTTTGGATTTGCAGCGGGTTATCTGTTCAATGTGCTAACTGAAATAAAACTGTTTGGCTTCTCTAGTGAAATTGGTAACCATCTCCTGGGAGGGGTATTTGGTGCGATCGCAGCAGCAATGGGTAGCGTTTTTGTTGGAGGTGGGGTTGGGTTGAGTGTTGGTAGTGGTGATGCACTGCCTTATCGGAACCGTCTGAATCAAGGAAAATACTTAATTGTTGTTCAGGGATCCGAGAGTTTGACAGAGCTAGGGAATAAAATTCTGCGTCAGTTTCAGCCAGAGACTATTCAACGGTATGAGTTCCTCTAGACTAATTAAGGGTTGCGCAATTATTTTGATCGTAAAAATCCCAAAGGCCCAAAAAGTGGGAAGTAACTAAGCCTCAATGTAAATAAAAATAAATAAAATTTAAGAAAGATAAAAGTTATCTTTAGTAATCGGTAATAGATGGTATACGGAACTAATTATCTATTACTAAATCCTGATTACAATTTGAGGAAATAATTATTTAGACCATTATCTAAAATCAAAAGTATTTAAAAATTTGTAAGGAATGCTACCTAGAGAAGAACTTTTAAAAAGTGTAGAGAATAGAGAAGATGTGGCTCGTGTGATTGACCAAGCTGATCAAGCAATTAAGACTTGGGAGGTGGTATTGACTGATTTTCTATCACCGCCAGTTTTGGTAGAGGTTGCTCAGCAGTTTGAACGGTTGACAGAGGTGCAATTGCTGACTTGGGGGGGATATCCTCAGGCGGAACGACAACGGTTAGGGATCGCCCGTGAGGAATTGCCTCTGGATAAATCTCAGGTAGAAGTAGTGGGTTTAGATATTGCTGGGAATTTTTTGTTTGATACCGCAACTCACCGGGATTTCTTGGGAGCAATTCTGGGCACTGGATTGGTGCGAGAGAAGATTGGGGACATTATTGTCTTGGGAGAGCGAGGTGCTCAGGTGATTGTCGTACCAGAGTTGGTAGAGTTTCTGGAGCTGAATTTAAATCAGGTGCGTTCGGTACCTGTCAAAACTCAACGGATTGATTTGAGTGAACTCAAGATTAGGGAACCGAAAAAGAAACTCAGAACAACAACAGAAGCTTCCATGCGTCTAGATGCGATCGCATCGGCTGGGTTTGGTATGTCTCGCAGCAAGATGGTTGATTTCATTACCACTGGGGATGTGCGGGTTAACTGGAAAGAGGTCAAGCAATCTAGCTATACAGTGAAATCTGGAGATTTGATTGCCATTCGTGGTAAAGGACGCTTGGAGGTTGGGGATGTCTCTATTACTAAAAAACAACGATATCGGGTTGAATTAACCCGATACATCTGAAACAAGGTGGGGCTTCAAAATTCGCTGTGTTCAATCTCCTGTGTATAAGATAAATTGAGAAAGGTACACATAAAAAGTCTATTAGGCTGTCAACACCCCATACTCTGACTGGGAGTAAAGACCCCGGCTAGTTTTTCCTCCCCCGTCGCCCATAGGTGTGGTTTCCACGCTCCCGTGAAGTTTTTGCTTCCGGCAAAAGAAGCCCCACATCTGCGACGCTTGGCCTTTGGCCACGCTAAGGGAACGCGCTTGAGTGTGGGATTAATTTTGCACAGAGTATTTCACGAAAGACCAAGCGATGTGTTATATTGTATATACTGAATATACTGACTTTCAAAGCCGAAAATGCTGGTTTGTCGGTGAAACAGTCTTAAAAAAAAGTCAAAAAAACAGAGCGGCAGGGCAGTCCGTTCTTAAAGCGCAACGCCTCCTAAGCAATAGCCGGATTGGTTGCGAAGCCTACACTGAATCTTTCGATTCAGTGTAGGAGCTGTCACATGATTATTACGACTTCCGTACTGCAAAGCTTACTGCAAGCTATACCTATACTGCGGTCACAGGTGTACTTCAAGTCTTCTTTGACCGCACTTTCCCATGCCATGGAAGATCAGGTATTAGCTGGCTCAGAGCAGCCGTTGGTCATTGCTAGCTTCCAGCGAGAGCGTTTCTACCGTCAGGAAGCTCATCGATATCGACGCATTGCTCAACAGACCCCCCAAGTCTATGTACTAGCAGCACCGGAAACAGAATTTAATAACAGTTCAGAGTATCACGAAACCGTGGCATTTGAACCCAACGATGCCCTCTCTCAAGAATGGCATTTGGTAGTTATTGGGCAAAGTTACACAAACTGTTTAATTTGTCAAGAACGACCCTCACCAATACTAGAGGTTACCAATGGGGAAATGGACTCATCCCGACGTTTTGAAGGTATCTGGACATTTGACCGGAGGGTGAGTCAAAAAGCAGCGGAGATATTACTCAATCGCATTCAAATTTACCGACCTGAACTGGCAGCTAAGATTGAAGAGGCCAAATATCAGTATTTAGACGATTTATCAGTAGTTAGTGCTCGATTAACCCAAAACTCTACCAGTAATCTATCCCTTCTCGACCAAGCTCAAAGTTCCGCCAATTCTGACCCTTTTGTCCAGCGTTTGGTGACTTACCTACAGGCAGGTCAGTATAAATTGCTCAAAGCCTATCGCTCCATTGCTGCTCAGGGCAAGAAAGAATCACTGATCAACTCTATTTCCAACGCCATTAGGCGATCCCTTGACCCCAATGCCATTCTTGAAGTCGCTGTGCAAGAGTTGGGTAAAGCCCTTCAAGCATCACGGTGTCTGATTTATCGCTGTAAAGCAACAGATACCACTACTATCATCAATCATGAGTTCTTAAAGCCCTCTAGTCAGGGAGATGACCCTTTAGTTGCCACACTAGGAAAAATATGGCCATTGCAAGACAATTGCCTATTCCAAGAGGTTGTCCAGAGTGGAGAACGGATTTATGTAGAAGACACCCAGACAGATCCTCGGATTAACGGTACTAATTCCACAAATAAAACTGGTAATCGACGATCAAAAACCTTGCACAATCTAGTCCAAGAGCTTGCCATTCGCTCTTGGCTGAAGGTACCAGTGCTGTATCAGGGTCAGTTATTGGGCATGTTAGATATACATCATTGTGGGTCCCAACCTTATCAATGGGAAAAGGATGAGTTAGCCTTAGTGGATGCGATCGCAACTCAAGTCGGTGTAGCTCTAATTCAAGCCGAAGCCTACGCCAACCTAGAAGATTTGAATCAGCAGCTAGAAGCTCTTGACCGCACCCGTAGCAATTTAGTAGCGATTACAGGTCATGAACTGCGCACTCCTCTGTCCACAATTCAAGTATGTCTTGAGAGTCTAGCTAGTGAGCCAGATATGTCCCTAGAATTGCGTCAGGTGATGCTCAATACTGCCCTCGCTGACGCTGAACGAATGCGGAAACTGATTCAGGACTTCCTGACTCTTTCCCGCTTAGAAAGTGGTCGTGTGGAATGGCACCCAGAATCCCTCTCCCTAAGAGAGTGCATCGACCTTGCCCTGAGTAATGTTTGCGCTCGCCGTTCTGAAGATGAACGACCTCGTTTATCGGTTCAAGTTCCAGATAACCTTCCATTAGTGAAAGCTGACGGGGAGTGGCTAGTTGAAACTATAGCTAGACTTCTCGATAATGCCTGCAAATTTACCAGCCCACAAGGAGAAGTAAAAATAAGTATCCAAACACTGGATGATTCGATGATAGTAGTGATTATCGAAGATTCTGGACGTGGTATTGAACCCAATCGGCTGGAAGCTGTTTTTGACCGCTTCTATCAAGAAGAAGGTGCTCTGCGGCGAACTACTGGGGGAACAGGGCTAGGTCTAGCAATTTGTCGCCAAATTGTCAAAGGCTGGGGCGGTAAAATTTGGGCAAATTCAGCTGGCAAAGACCAAGGTTCTCAGTTTTACTTTACTGTTCCCATTATCCAAACTCCAAAGTCAAAACACTCAAAAGCTCAGCGTAAACGTTAGGGGATTCGAGATGCTGACTAAGGGGACAATCGTTGAATCACCCAATCCCCATCCTTACCACGATTGTAGAGCAACCGATCGTGCAGCCGACTGGGACGTCCCTGCCAAAACTCAATTTCTGATGGAATCACCCGGAACCCTCCCCAGTGGGTTGGACGAGGTACCTCTTTATTTTCATAGTCCTGCTTCAGTTGCTGTAGCCGTTGCTCCAACACCTCACGACTAGGGATGACTTGGCTTTGATCTGACACCCAAGCCCCCAACTGAGAACCCTTGGGGCGGCTGTTAAAATAATCATCAGACTCAGCTGCTGTTAGCTTCTCCACTCGCCCCTCAATCCGTACCTGTCGTTCTAACTCAGCCCACCAAAACGTGATGGCAGCCCAAGGATTCTCGATTAACTGCTGCGCCTTGTTACTTTCATAATTAGTGTAAAAGACAAACCCCCGCTGATCGTAGCCTTTCAGCAGTACCATCCGGGCGGAAGGTTTGCCATCTGGTGTTGCTGTCGCTATAGTCATGGCATTCGGTTCTGGCAACTCGGCAGCCACTGCCTGGTCAAACCAAATTTTGAATTGCTCGAAAGGATTTCGGTGGACATCGGTTTCACTCAAACCCTTCAATGTGTATTCCTTACGGAAATCAGCTACTGTAGTATTCATGTTTCTTGGTTGACAATTGACCAGTTTTCGTGGTAATTACAATATTTCCCTAGCAAGCAGCTGTAGGCTTGAAGGGAACTCCAACTGCTGCTATACTGCACAAAGTCATAACCTGAGCTAATCCAAGCTCCCCCCAGCCCGCCAAAACAGCGGGGGGAGAAGAGATAAAAAGTTCAGTTGATGGCCGTGCCAAGTAGATGTCCTTGACGTGTGCGCGTTGGGACACCTGTGCATGTTCCAGTAATCGGCAAGTTAAAAAAGCCGATTTTTCGTGTTATCTGTTGTAGAAGTAGGAAGCAACTGCAACGGTTTTGGATTAAGCTGATGCGACAGATTAATTTTTTGCTGATTTTCGCTCTATGTCTGGCACTAGTCTTATTTGGCTTGGAAAATACCCAATCTGTTTCCATTAGGATTATTGATGGTATCCAGGTTAAGGCTCCCTTGGCGATTGCACTGATTCTATCCATGTGGCTTGGAGCAGTAATAGCCTGGTTATTCAGCTTGTGGACGCGATTTCTCAATTTTCTAGGAACTCGTAAGATGGTTGGGCAGATAAACTCAAAGGATGAACAGATTAGACAATTAGAAGACGACATTCAACAATACAAAATTGAGATTGAACAGAAACAGTTGCTTTTATCGGCATCTGACCCATTGTCAGATAATCCACTATTAGACTAATTTTGGTATCGCTATTGGGGATTGGTAAAATGTCAAGGAGCTGAATCTCCCCTATAAGCTATAGGATTCAATGCCTAAGCAATATAAGTCTAACAAAAATGTTGTTTACTCTTCTAAGTACCCTGTTATAGTTTGCCCTAAGTACAGACAAAAAGTTATTAGAGGCAACCTTGAGACCAGGATCGAAGAGTTAACTATAGAAGCTTGCCCTAACATGGACTAATATAGTCTAGAGATGGAAGTAATGTCAGACCATGTACATCAAGCTATGGAAGTTAACCCTAAGTTTCGAGTTTATAAAGCAGTCAAATATAAAATAAATGTATTATTATATATAATATCTCAGAAAATAATTACCGCAACTTCGCTCTAGACTGCCTACGCTTTGGACTAAAAGCTATTTGATTTGTACGGTTGACGCTGGGCTAATCGAAGTTATTAAGAAGTACATAGAAGACCAAAAGACCAAAAGCGCCAGTAATTTTTCTATGTGAGCAGTGAACTTTCCTGCCCATAAGCGCATATAAAGGCTACCAGTTAACCTCGAAAAATCGCCAATTTATGGTGTCTGTTCATATCATTCCTTTTTGTTTCAGAGGTTGTATTCAAGGTCTATACAAGAGTGAAAATTTAAGATGTAAAATTTACGTTTCATTATTTTCGTTCTCCTATTTGTCCTCCTTCCAAATCATACAATACCGATGCTACCGGAGTTGATATCACCCCTTACAGGACTTCCGCAGTAACTCTACCAGTAGGGTCAGCCTAGTACCTCAGGGGGTGACAACAAGGCTAAAAACTAAACAGGGTGTGGGGTGTGGGGGG
>NZ_CEYLVT010000130.1:173-21012 GCF_982860115.1 Moorena sp. | reverse complement strand
CCCTACTCCCTACTCCCTACTCCCTACTCCCTACTCCCTACTCCCTACTCCCTAATCCCTGCTCCCTGTTCCCTTTAAATTAAAGTAGTATAATAGTTAAAGGACTATTGTAGAGCAGTTGATGGGAATGGCTAACAATACATCTGATGCCCAACTTGACTTTCTCTTAGAGGTACTAAAAGCAACGGCAGAGAGTAGGGGTTATCACAGGGTAAACGCATCTTAATTTGGTATAAATGGTAATAGACAAAAAAAATGATTAACTCAATTTTTTGTGAAATTCGAATAAATCCCATCCTAAAGCAGTTTTTTGTGTTCAAAGCCAACAAATTTTCCGCTGACTTTAAACAAGAATCAAAGGAGGATTTCCTTAGGAAACCAGAATGTAGAGTACTCTCAAATCGACCAAGGATAATACAGCCAATAATTGATAATAAGTTGTGCTTATTGAGAATCAACAGGATCATTCTAGATTTTTGCTCAGGGGGTGACAAGCTAATTGAAAATCTTACAGGGGTTAGGTTTTAGGGGTTAGGTTAATGGTAAAATTGTCAAGCGGGATGGATTGATTAAAACTATCTATGAACTTGAATTGGTGAAAATTGCTTCAATTGCTGGGAAATACAAATGACACCGATGCGCTCATTTTACCCAATACCTAAAACCTAAAACCTAAAACCTAAAACCTAAAACCCAACACCTATCTAGGTTTAAGCTTTGTTGTCACCCCGTGAGAGATTTTTGATACTATTGTTTAATTTTTAAATGTAAATGATGATACAAATTTAGATGCGTTTACCCTGAGTGAAGAACCGATTTTTATGATTGGACTAACCTAAAATCTACTAACTGATAAAGTTGTATGTCGTGGAGTATTTGATCAAATTGAGGGTATAGAATATTTAGAATATGATACATGCAATGCAACTCCGAAGACCAATTTTTTTGAAACCCAAATGCCTCTTCATAAAAGCGAGTGCATCCCTGTAGATGAGAAATGAATGAATAAGTCAGGCGAGAGCAGTAATGTTGGAGTCCAGCTTCTAGGGGCAGGCGATCACTCAAAATTCCATCTAGGACTGCCGCCATGAGAATAGCACTCCGCAAAGCAAAAGGGGTGCCTTCACCGCTAACGGGATCGAGTTTGATGGCTGCTTTTCCTAGCAAAAACCATCCGACCCCGCACAACGGTTGACGAATATAGGGGGCACAAGGAAAACAGCGAATTGAATTTACGTTGTTAACGCGGGAACCGATCCCCCGACTTTGGTAGAGAGATTCCAACAAAGCTTGTTGAGGAGTATTAGGAGCAGAGGGGATACAACCCTGAATAATCGTGCGACGCTCAGAAAGCGGAGCAGAAAATAACCAACTATCTGCCAATGACTCTATGTAACAGCAAGAGTCATTGGCAGATATACTTTCCCCTTCTGTGGTCACCATTATCCGTTGCCCTCCCCCCAGAACAGACCAGTTCACCTCCGGAGGCACAGTCGTCGCGTTAGTGTGTATAACCCACTGATAAGGTCTCAACAGTTCACTCATCGTAGTAGGATCAGGGGGATGATCGGGATCGATAGGATGGATTTTGCTCGCTCGCGCAACCTGGGATTGTCTGAGCAAAGTCAATAGAGTATTGGAGGACAAAGCCAAAGCTGGCTGGGATACCTTCACAGGACTGTGGGAAGACCCCCATCTCACCCAACGATGAGTGAGCCGGTATCCATAGGCTTGTAAAGAGATATCAGGAAATAGAATGCCAAGCAGGGCCTCGCTGACATCATTGAGGACAAGAGATGGTCCGTGGGAGTCCTTCGTCGGGTCCCCAATCAAATCACAGGAACGCCCCACTTTGGCTAGAGCTGCCACAGAAGCCAGCGCACTTAATCCGTTGCCAACAACAGCGATAGACGGTGTTGTTGGCTGATTCTGCTTATGAAAGTCCATTAGAACTCTGCTTCACAGACGACATCTTCAAAGTATTTAATCACGTCTTCTACCTTGTCCTCGTGACCTTTCTTGAGAGTACGTGCCAGAACTGGCTCTTGTTTAGTCCCAGATTCAACTGACAGTAAATTAATGCCTTCAGAAATGTCAGGAAGGGTAGTCTCCTTGATAATCCCCGCATTCACCAACTCTTGTTTGAGTTTGTTGAGCAAAGTTTTAGCCGCTGCTGAGGATGTTACTCGGGGATCCCCTTTTAGCCATTCTGGAAATGTAAATAGGGGGGTCATTCCCTTTCGAGCTAAGACAAAGTTGACCTGATTCATGTCAGTCATCAAGGTAATAGCACAACGCAATCCTTTACTACTGACATTTTCATCCTGGCAGGCAAAGGCAATTTTCAATAAAATTAAGAGGGCTGAGTAAAGAACATTACTTTGCTCTTGTAACTGCGGACCCTCCCCTGAAGTTTCCTGATGGGGTTCCCCATAAAGCTTTCCCCCGGGGATTATTGGATTACCAGGATGATCACTGGGTTGCTGCCATTGACCAAGACGAATATAACCCGGTAAATCACCGCGATCATTATCGCTGAAGAATGCCAAGTTTTGCTGGGCTGTGCTAAAACGCACGTAATGCCCTTCCCCTTCATCAATGATGAGTTTGATGATCTCCACGGCACGAAGCTGGGTTTCAGGAGTCTCGAATTCCTGGGGATCCAGATTCTGTAAGGATTGCTGTATGCCAACATACATGCCATCCAGACCAACTACAGTTGATCGACTAGGACGTTCAACGTCAACAAACCACTGTAACTGAGAACTGGTTAAACTTTGCAGGTAGAAAGGTATTTGGAAGCGCCGCCCCAGCTTCGGAGCTCGCTGGATAGTGGTGTCAGCACCCAAGAGCTTTAGAACTTCGTTAGCCCAGCGGAAATGGCGCATTTCGTCAATGGCAATCTCGAAGATTTCATGAGCTCCTTTCCACAGCCGGAAATCCTCTAAACTAGTATCCTCTGGTTCTTCTTGAGGGACATTCACAGAATAGTAAGCGTAGAGATACTGCACTGCCAGGGCATGTTCTACGGTGGCGAGATAGGCTAATTCCTCTTTGATCTGCTCAAGAGTGAGTGGGTTACCGGAGGGAGGTGTTGCCGGTTTGTAGGACTGACCGCACTCCCGACCATTGACAACAGGACGTAGCTGCTCCCAATCAGTCATCATTTCAGCATAGTCGATCTCCCGCAATCGCCGACCATTATAGCTGTTAGCAATATCCTCTGTTTGGGGTTCGACTTGCCAATTTTTACGCTGAAAATTGAGATAGGGATAAGAGCCATCCTCACTAGCATTGACATCAGGTTTGTTGGATGCCCAATAAAAACATTGACAATCCCGAAAGTCATAAGTCCAGGGAGTACAGAGGGTGCGGGTGAGCTCTCCGGGTTGATAAACATCAGGATCGAGAGTTCCTTGGGCATTGAGGTAGGGGGCGCGGTTTGCAATTAAAACAGCCCATTTTAAATCGGTTTCCGGTCGCTCCACATAACCACCAGTAATAGTAGAAAGCCAAAGTTCCTCCAGTTTGTCCTTGGCGGCCTCCAGTTCATCCCCTTCCTCTGGAGGGTTAGGTCCAATTATAATGCCAACCTTCCCTGGAAATAAGGCATTGACTTTGCGCCAAGGGTAAAGTCCCCCCAATTGCCCCACGCTAGGGTCACTAACATTAACAAAATCGATTGAGGGGGGATTGTGGGAGGGGGGATCGTCGGATTTTTCAACTTGACCTTTGAGAGTCCATAGATAAAGATTTTGCTCGAGATCTGGCTCTTGCAAGCCTAGGTTCAACCATTGCTCTGCCTGATATTCGGGAATTAGGGCGGCTAATCGAGCACCATCAGAACGATAAACCTCGAAATATGTGCCTGGGAAAAAATATTTTTGTAAATTGCGGTTATCCATTTCCAGTCCGGGATAGCAATTGTCTACCCCATCCTCTGGACGGGTGGTTGTCGGATTGCCCGGAACTATATAAGCTGCCCTAGCTGTCAAATTGCGGGGAAAAATTTTCCACTCTTGGGGATTTTGCGGGGGGTTGCCAATCCGCTGGGGGGGTTGATTCTGGCTCATAATGAAAATATCTCCCTTGAAATAATGGATAATTACTGATTATTGGCGAATCATTTCAGGTGATGTGACGAAATAAGTCTCAGGGTCGAGGAAATATTCAGGCTTTTGGGTAGAAAGCTCTGCATAGGAGGCCAGACAGAAATCAAGCCAACCACGAATATAGTCGCAGGCAATTCGACCGCGTTTGCTTACTTCGTGATAGCAACCCCCACCACAGAGGTAACGTGCCCAACAGGTGCAACAAGGTTCCATCGAGTCAACATGGCTGCGCTGTAAGTGTTGTGCTCGAGCACTATAGTCAGAACCCTGCTGTATTGACCCCATCTCCCAATTTGGATCGTCAACTAACCGGTGGCACCCATAAAGCTTTCCTTGAGCATTGACGCTTAAGTAGCCTGCACCCGCACCACAGGGGTAAGGGCGATGGCTACCTCGATGGATTTCGTTGAGTGCTGTTTCAAAGTTAGTGAAGGGAAATCGCTTTCCTTGCAATAAGTGTTGCTTGCAAACTTCACCACATTCAATCATGTGCTCGAGAAACTGCACAAAATCTGAGGCTTGAAATGCATACTCAGGATTGGGAGAAACAAGTACGGGGGCAAATCCAGCGTCATCCACTCCTAAAGACAAGACATGCTCAAGGACGGGCAACAGGCGTCCGGTTTGGGGAGTAACCGTGATGCGGGCTGAGGTATGGGCTGGCGGTTGGGCCTGGAGATGCTTTAGTCCCTTAATCACCTCCCCATAACTCCCTCGCCCGTTAGGGGTTGGTCGAGACCGGTCATTAACATCTTGAGGACCATCCAAACTCAAAGACACATTAAATCGATACTCGGAAAATAATGCTGCATCCTCAGGGGTAATCAGTGTCCCATTCGTTGTAATCGAGAATCGCACCTTATGATGGCTTTCTTCGCCTCGGCGGCGAGCATAGCCAGCAATATGATGTACTAACTGGCGATTGAGTAGGGGTTCTCCCCCCATAAACCCCACAACTAAATCGACATTAGGCTCAGCTTCGGCTATCAGGCGATCAACGGCTTGTTCAGCAACATCCCGAGCCATGAACTGAGCTTTTCCTAGAAATCCCCCTTCGTCGGCATAACAATACTTACAACCGAGGTTGCAGCTTTGAGCCACATTGAGGGAAAGGGAGCGCAGGGGAGGAGGGGATAAGGGTGTTGGCGCGATCGCAGGTTTACCACTTGCCATGGAAAAAACGCTACGGACTTCGACCGCCTTCGAGGTTGTACCCTCTTTCGGGTCATTGAGGAGAACCCAGAAATACTTTGCTGTGGCTGCATCCAGATCAAAAATCCTCGAGCCATCAACCACAAACAGATGTTGACCAAGACTACTTTCAAACAGGCGAAAGTCTCGGGACAATTCTGGTTCTGGGCAAGAGGGGTCCTCTAAGGCCGTGACCGAGGGAGATGGCATTGAAGGGTTACTCATGCTCATGGCTCTCCTTGTTCGCAGGAATTCTCAACAATCTGCAACCACTTCTGCATGACATAGTACTGTCGCTGGGTAATGTACATGGGAGCAGAGTCTGAGCCCCTCATTAAAGCTGGCATTTGATTGTCATAGGGCTGGGGTTCTGCTAGGGGGCTTCGGATCCATTTTTCAAACAACTCAGGTCGTTGAGCTAAACGTTGCTTAAAAACTTCATAGGCTAGGAAACGAGCATGGTTCATCCGTCCTAGTTCGGTTAAAGGTAAAGGATGCCCCGGTCGGGGAGCCATAGGCTCGAAAGGCTCATCAGGGGTGTCTGAAAACGCCAGGTTTCCAAGCTTGGAGCGCAAATTTTGATGATCTAGATTGGAGGCTTCCATCGTCTCGCGGACTCGCTGCATCAGATCGGCAATATCTTTTTCAGTTTCTGCCCAATTCTCTTGCTGGGAGTTGGGGTTTCCAACGAAGGCAGGCTCTAAAACTTCTCCACGCTTCACCAAGTTGCTAAGCCCATCGGCAATGGACACAAAGGGGCGGCGATCCGGTTGGAAATCTTGGGGACAGCAGGTATAGCGTGCGTAGGCTGTGAGTTGTCCGCCAGCAACAGCGGTTGCAGCTCCAGTCAGTGTTACTTTGATCAAGCCATCATTGGAGTCATCCAGGAATCCCAAGCTCTTACCATCAGGCTCTTGGGCATATAGACCTCCTGGGTTTGTGCGATAGTCCTCATCTATGGGCTTCCATAGAGGCCATTTGGCATTGGGATCTAACATACAGTGAATTTTGCGGAGAAACGCAGCCTGATTCTGGGTTTCCGGAACTAAAGCACTGAGATTGCGATCTTTCAGATTCGTGGGACCGTAAACCAATCCTTTTGGAGGGGTAATTCGTAAGCGGATTTCAGGCCAGGTGGGATTAGGACGAATCACCTGAACTTGTCCTAGGGGGATGTCCTTCCCGTCGGGAACTAGGAGGTTATCTTCTTCTGGACTAGTTCCAGCAATAGTACGAGCGCGATGATCGTCCCCAGTGACAGTAACCTCCCCTTCGACTTTATCGCCTTCAGACAATGTATAGTGGTACGCCTTACGATTGGCTGCTTCTACTTTCCAGGTAATGTTACTCAGTTGCAATCCAGCTTCTTGTAAAACATCGATGGTTAAAGGTCCTTCTCTGTCATCGGACAAGCGGGCATGTAACTCGAAAAAGGGGCAGACTGGACGCCAGTGCCCATACTGATCTTGGAACCGAATTTCTTCTGGTAGATAGGCAGAAATGTTACCGTTGGCATCGATTTCAAAGGTAAGTGAGGGTTCAATGACTGTTTCAGCCGTTCCTCGGGGAGAGTAATCATTAGAAGCCCAATGAAAATTCTCCATGGGATAAGGTGACTGACCAAATCGTGCAAACGCTAAGGGGGGGCAAATCCAAATTTCTTCAATCTTTATCGAACTGGGCATATGTATATATTTCTCCCGATTGCATCTCCCAACTAGTCGAAATTATTATTGCAACTAGTTATGTAGTTATCTTTTACGCTTTAGGTTTCCTCATTATTTAACAATGGGGAACACCTCAATTGGCACGTTTCCGGTGTTTTTTACAACAATCTCATTTCCTCGACTACTAGAAGGGTAATAACTGTCGCCTAGGGTACGGCAGGGAAGATAATTTCTATCGGTAAGTGGGAAGCTTGAGATCCCATCGGAAACCTCAAACGAATACTCACCAAAATCAGAACTAGCGCATACAGCAGTAATTACAACTTCCGGGGCGAATGGGCCTTCAAAAGTGTCACCTGGCTCAATAATAAATTGAGCATTTGCGGGAAGAGTGTTTGCCTGAATGATCAGGACGGCAACAGCTACTACTGTCAACCACTTGACAGTCCTATTTATGTATTTTTTCATGATTTTTCCATGGTTTAGCACTGATTATTATATGTTTTATTATCTTTCCAACTCAACGCCTATTTTGTATACCCGAAAAATTACGTAATTTTTCGGGTATACAAAATAGGCATTATCCGCAATTATACATAAATAATATAGCAGTCCTAAATGATTCGTGAAATATATTGGCTAAAGTGATCGCTATAACCTTTTCTCAGCAACGATTCCAGATTTGCCTGATTTTACAAATGATTTAGAATTGCTATATGTAACGAATAGCACGCGCGTGATCAGCCTGAGTTCGATCTAAGGAAATTGGCTCTTAAGCACTTTCAGTGAGAGGTACAGGATTTTATACCCTACCCAAAATTTCTCAATTAGCGAAATTTGTTGAGAAATAGGGCGAGTATAAAAAAATCAATCAGTAAATTTTGTTTAGCTTCATTAAGTAATCTTAAGCACCTAAACAAAATTAAGTAGGTCGGGCTTGAAAAGCTCAGGTATGTTAAGTTAAATAAAGCAATAATACTTTCAATTTTGCGTACGCAACCAGAATTTAGAGTACTCTCAAATCCGCCAAGGATAACACAGCAAATAATTGAGAATGAATTGGGCTTATTGATAATAAACAGGGTGATTCTAGATTTTTGATACTATTGTTTAATTTTTATATGTAAATTTTAATACAAATTTAGATGCGTTTACCCTGATATGAATGGCTAGAGCAATTTTTAGCTTTACCTAAAGGTATCCCAAGTGCAGACACATTTCGCCGAGTGTTTGTTCGCGCAGCGTCTCCTATGGAGTTGCGTATCAACCCAAAAATATTCGAGAGATGTTTTAGACGTTCGGTCGAATCGATAGTTGAGACAGTAGAAGCACAGGTAATTTCCATTGACGGTAAAACTATCAAAGGCTCTTATGATAGAGTACTGGGAAAAACCGCTTTGCACTAACTCAGTGCATGGTCGAGTTAATATCGTCTTGTTTTAGGACAAGTAAAATTAGCTGATAAATCAAAGGAAATCACGGCAATTTCCGCCTTATTAGAATTACTAGATTTAGCTGGATATATCGTAACAATTGATCCTATGGGTACGCAAACTGCCATTGCCTCTCAAATTATCAGTGCCAAAGCTGATTACGTTTTAGCTCTTAAAGCCAATTATCCTACCCTTCATAAACAAGTAAAAGATTGGTTTTATAAAAACCTAGATCAGGGATTTAAAGGGATTACTCATAGTTATGATAAACGGATATAAAAGCGATTCAGCGCGGTCTTGGAGAGGCAGCGCTGCCGTGGTTTCCCCCACTCGCGCTTTGCATCAAGACAAGTTACTAAATAGCTTGTAGGGTGGGCAAAAACCGTTTAGTTTTTTTGATAATTCCAGATCCTAGAATTTTGCCCACCCTACTTAATACTTAATAGGCTACGCTTAAAACCCTCTTTACTATTGCCTATTGCCTCTTGCCTCTTGCCTTAAATGGATAAGCTTTGTCCTCATGACTCTAATAATTGCTATATATCATTGATTATCCCGCAACCAATTCGACAAATCGACCCTCATAGTAAAATCTGCCATAGCAACTCCTAAACCTTCTAATTGTTCTAGAGATAATTGTTGAATTACCTCTAGAATTTCTGAGGGAATTGCACCAAGTTTGCCTTCTAGTTGACGGGATATCACTCCCTGCATTAATAATCTCCCTTCTTCCCGGCCTTGTTCGAGAGCTTGACGAATTTCACCTTTGCGGTCTTCCATAAATACTTCTCGTTTATGTAATTCCTCCAAGTCTTTTCTACTCATATTGGCTTGATTAGCTATGGTTAGCGCCTGAGCAATTTCCGGGATTTCTGATAAGGTATCGGGGATTGCTTCTAAATTTGGGGCTTCCTTCATAAAATATATCCATTTCTCCGATGCCGTTTCTAAGTCTTCTAAACCCCGGGAAAATTTCGGCAGTTCCACAAACACCATGGTTAGGTGTTCGTTTCGGTAGATAAAGTTTTTTTGCTCTTCTTTAAATACAAAACGAGTTAGGTATCGGTCGGTTTCCTCAAACATGGTGAAGTCGGTAATCGTTAAAGCAATCACCGGCTTACGTTTAGAAGACCTTTCCCCAGATTTTAATTGATTTCCATAGGTTTTGGCGAGATTATAGATTACTCGTTCATCAAAAACCGGGACATTTAACACTTGCATTTCAATAATTACCGTGGAGCCGTCATTTAGAATCGCCTTGACATCCAGGTAGGTATCCTTTAACTCCGTAGTATAGCCAGCATTGTATGGGTCAATAATCTCTAAGTTATTTATCCTAGATTCTCCTTGATATATCAGAGCATCTAGAAAGCTAATCAGGACTTCTTTACTTTCAGAGGAACCAAAGATTTTCTTAAAAGCAAAATCGGTTTTGGGGCTGATAAATCTCATGGTTATTTTCTTATGGATGATGGGCGGGCGGGTTTTGAACCATAAAATCTAGATTAGACCAGTATTTTGTCCCTAAATCTGCCACTACCACTATTAATTTTATGATTATTCTATCTTAAAATAGTACAAAAATACTTAATAATATATAAGGGGAGATATGGCAATAAAAAACCGTCAGCTATCAGCCGTCAGCTATAGCAATCCGTGTAGGAATTGATAGAATTCTGAGCCGAATTTCCCTACTCCCTACTCCCTACTCCCTGTTCCCTGTTCCCTGTTCCCTGTTCCCTTTGCTCAAACCATTTGTTTAATCTGAGTAAAGTCACACGCAGCCTGTGCCACAAAGCTGACCGCTGACCGCTGACCGCTGTATGCTTACCCTAAGGAATTTTAGCTAAGGCTTCCCGAACGACATCAGAACCAACACCCAGCAAGCAGGAATTTTCAGTTATATGACGTTTCCAAGCTCTACTACCGGGTTGCCCTGCAAATAATTGCAGCATATGTCGGGTAATTTTGTTAAGCTTAAAACCTTTGGCTACCCAGTGATCAATATAGGAAAACATGGCTTCGACAACCTGATGGCGAGTTGGGGGTATAACTGTCTCGCTATAGATATCACAATCAGCTTTGGCAAACAGATAGGGATTGTCGTAAGCTGCACGCCCAATCATTACCCCATCGACATACTGCCGTTGTTCTTGCACTTGTTCAAGACTAGTGAATCCACCATTAATTTCCACGAATAAGTCAGGTAACTCCTGCTTGAGACGATGGACGTCACTGTAACGTAAGGGTGGGACGTTGCGATTTTCTTTTGGACTCAAACCCTGTAGCCAAGCTTTGCGGGCATGTACAGTAAAATGCTGACAACCGGCCTCTGAGACAATGCGCACAAAGTTAGCCATGTCTTCATAGCGGTCAAGGTGATCAATACCGATACGGTGCTTGACAGTAACGGGTATGTTCACTACTTTAACCATAGCCTCTATACAGCGTGCTACTTGTTCAGGCTGCGCCATCAAACAAGCTCCAAAATTGCCATTTTGCACCCGACTACTGGGACAACCAACGTTGAGATTAATCTGGTCATAGTCCATAGCTTCAGCAATTCGGGCGCATTCAGCTAAGTCACTGGGAGTGTCACCACCAACTTGTAAGACTAGGGGTTTCTCTTGTGGGGAAAAGCCTAGCAAGCGTTCGCGATCGCCATGAAGAATTGCGGCACTGGTGACCATTTCGGTGTAGAGTAATGTCCGTCGTGTAATCTGGCGCATGAAATAGCGATAGTGGCGGTCAGTGCGATCCATCATTGGCGCAATACTTAAGGGATAACCGCTACTAATAATTTTGGATTCAATTAGAAGTGATTCGGGTGAAATAGCTGTACTCGGAGCAGTCATGGGTTGAGGCAGTTATAGCGCTACGCGCAAGGCAAAAGGCAAGAGGCAAAAGGCATGCAATAGCGATGCAGTAAGGGAACAGGGGGTTTAACCCAAAGCGCGACTGCATCAAGAAGCGATCGCATTTATCCCCAGCCTAACAATTTACCTTGAGCTGATTGGTATCGTTGAGTTTCAATTGACTTAAACAGTCTCGCGCAATAACTTTCACTTGCTGATAATTCAATTTCCCTTGACCATTGCGCGGTAAAGATTCTACCGCCACCCAATTCTTGGGACACTTGAATTTACTCAAATTTCCCTCTACCTTCTGTTGCACCATCGCAACAGAAACCTGATCGGAACAAGGCACAAAAACAGCGGTTACCACTTGACCCCAATAGTCATCGGGTAAGCCAATCACACAAACATCACTAACCAGCCCTGTGCCACGAATTACCTGTTCTACCTCAGCGGGAAACACATTTTCACCACCGCTAATAATTTTGTTAGTGCGACGGCCAACAGTATATAAGTAACCCTGTTGATCGAAATAGCCTAAATCGTCGGATTGTAGCGTTTGGAGTCTGTTGGGAAATTTACTTAGCTCAGACTCTAGGGCGAGATTTGTGCTAGGGCTATAGTAGCCATGGAATAAGGACTTTGCCTCAATAGTAATCACACCGGTAGAGAGCGCCTCCACGATTTCCCCAGTACCATTGCGAATCGTCACCTTAGCATGGGGTAACACCTGACCACAACTATTATTGTTAGCACTGTTACCACTGTTACCACTGAGGAAATCCTCAGGTTTAAGGGTGACTACACCAGAAGCGGTTTCGGTCATGCCATAGGTGAGAGCTAAAGGAATACGATACTGTCTTGCTTGTGTTAATAGGGATTCCCACGCCGGAGCACCCCCTAACAAAACTGTCCGAAAGCGGGATAACCACTCAGCCGCATCTTGGTTGATGAGCTTGGCTAGTTGAGTCGGTACCAGAGAGATCAAAAATTCTTTGGGATCAATGTCTCGTCCTTCCCCAGCTTTCAAGGCTTTGAAAGGCAAAATTACCATACGTCCACCGGTGGTTAGCGATCGCATAAACTGCATCAAACCACTGACATGATACAGAGGCAAGACACAAAAGGAATTGACTGGCTTGTTCCCAAAATACTGATGAAACCCTACTACTGATGCCATTAAGGTTTCCCAAGTGTGAATCGCAAAGCGGATTTTGCCAGATGAGCCCCCTGTGGGAATCATAATGAGTGCTGAGTGTTTATTATTGATGATTGAATATTGACTATTGAGTGTTGAGTGTTGATTATTGAGTAGTGATGGCTCAATAATACTGGCTAATTCTCCGATAATTAGATCGGGATGGATTTGGTTAAGGACTTGTTGCCATTCTGGTTTTACCCAGTGGGGATTGCCTAAGAAGACATGACAATTACTGGAAACAGCAGCTAGGAAAGCGGCGAGAAATTTAAGAGGACTTTGCTCTACTAAAAGAATTTTCGGTGCTTTTTCCTGGGAAAGTTGGGAGAATTGCTGACAGTATTGCTCAATGAGTTGGTTAAGTTGCTGACTGTCATAGCCAATCAGCCATTGTTCACCAGAACGTTGTTGGACATAGCTTAGGGGCTGTTGGACGTATGAATCCTGCCGATATTTGCTCTTTAACGCTTCAATCATCTAACCAAATCACCTTAACACCCAAAAACCTTAAACATTCCAACCTTGGCTTTTCGGCCACACGTGCGCGTTCAACCTCTTAATTAAACCAATGGTTGACACCAAAACCTACAGCACGCTTAAAGCCAGAGAGTTCTGCTGCTAGCTGAAGCACCGCTTGTTGACCAATGGTAGTTTCCAAGGCGGATGAAAAGACGGTATCAATTGGATAGGTGTCGCAAAACTGCCGTAGTCGTTTCCGAGACCCTGCGATCGCAGCTTTAATCACAAAAATTCCTCGCCATCCCCGCTGGTAACACTGTTCAAGTTGGTCAAGGGTTGCCACAGATTCATCCAATGCGATCGCAGTGGAATAGTTGTGGCTCATCTGCAACATCACATCGAACTGCTCTGGAGGTAGGGGCTGTTCGATAAACTCAACCGCTCCAATAGTTTCACATACCATCAGCCACTGCTCAGCTTCTGGTTTAGTCAATCCCCCATTGGCATCCAAACGCAATTGGCCAGAAGCAGGTATTGCTTCAACCAACTGCTGAACTATCTTGATTTCATCCTCAATCGGAGCAATACCAATTTTCCATTTAAAGGTTCGGTATCCCTGATTCCAGGGGGCTTCCCAGGACTGTTTTGCTGCTTGATTACTCGGCAACAAGTAACTGTAGTGTTGTTTGCTTTGTTCAAAGTCTTTTGTAGAAAGTCCTTTGCCAATTACTAGCTCCCAAGCCGATTCAAACCCAAATTGACAGCAAGGGAGTTCAGCAGGAATGGCGAAAATCTCCTCTGTAGTAATCTCCTGAGGTAATTGCTCGCAAAAATTAAAGGCTTGTTCCAGAGTTTCCGAACCAAACCAAGGGATAGGAGCAATTTCACCCCAGCCAATGTTCCCGATTTCATCACTAAGGCTAAGAATGATACCTTCTCTGACTGTCCATTGGCCATGACTAGTAGACAACGGATGCTTAAAGGGACGCTGGTATGGGTGAAACTTGAACTTATAATTGGTCATTTATTACAGCGGTTTGCAATTGGGTGAGGTACAAATTTCTGGGTTTTAGGGAACAGGTAACATTTAACAGTAAAACGGTAACAGGGAACAGTAAAAAAATCCTGTGTACCTAATAGTTATGAAAAACGCTGTAATTGCTAATTGCTATTGCGCTGCATCCCAATTCCCGATTCCCGATTCCCGATTCCCGATTCCCGATTCCCGATTCCCTCTTCAACACTTCTAGGTTTAGTCAAGACCAATACGCCTAAGGTTTCGCCAACAATCGGGTAGTGAGTTGCACGAAAGCCTACTTGCTGTGCTAAAGATTCTTGCTCCGGACCACGGGGGAATCGCTGTACACTAGGCCAGATATAGGCATACTCTTCCTCAAGTCCTTGCTGACTGGCTAGGGGAACAACAATAGTTTCCATATACCACTGTTGAAACTGCCGAAACAGAGGCTGAGACGGTAAGTGAAAGTCAAGAATTGCTGCTTTAGCCCCTGGTTTAAGAATACGGTAAATTTCCTTTAGGCTCTTGGGAATATCTACGACATTACGTAATCCATATCCCATAGTTGCTCCGTCAAAGGTATTGTCAGCAAATGGTAAATCTAAAACATCCGCCTTTACCCAGTCAATCTGTGGTTCAGAGGATTTTTGTTTTGCGATCGCTAACATCTGGGGAGCAAAATCTACTCCATACACCTTTCCTAGAGTGCCTACTTTCTCCGCTAATAGTCGAGTCAGGTCTCCACTGCCACAACACAGGTCAACAAAGGTATCTCCTGGCTTAGGTTCAGCCCATTTAACCGTCATCAGCTTCCAAATGCGATGCTGACCCCAACTGATCCTGTCATTAAGCTGGTCATAGTTAGAAGAGATGTTATCAAAAATTCCCTGAATCGCCTGGGATTGGTCTGACATGATTCGTTCAATTAAGGTTAGTTAAGGTTAATTACGAAACCGACACCCAACAAGAGTCCACTCCAAAAATGTAGCGCTACGGCAATAAACTTACAATTACTCACCTTTTGCGGTTGGTTGTAATTAGCGTTAACATGGCGGCAAAGCTTGATAGCAAAGGGCAATCCTACCAAACTGAGTAATGTCCATATTGGGAATAGCCCTATGATCACAAACCCAGCAGTAGCAGCGAATAGGCTTCCACAAATCCAGGGCAACAGTTGAGCACCCCGTTTGGTGCCAAGGCGAACAATAGGCGATCGCTTCCCAGCTGCTATATCATCCTCTACTTGGTGAAAATGGGAGCAAAATAGAATTAACGTAGTCGCCAGACCGACAATTATCGATGCCGCCAGGTTAGTGACAGACCAAGTCTGGGTTTGACTGTAGTAGGCAGCTGACATACCTAACGGACCAAAGCTCAAAAAGACCAGAATCTCTCCTAGACCTTGGTAGCCCAAGCGGAAGGGAGGTCCCTGGTACATATAGCCAAGGCTACAGCATAGGAGTACTAACCCCATCACCGTTAAGTCTTGCTGCCACCAGCAGATCAGTAGCATGCCAAGGATACCCAGTCCTAAACACAGGTTCCCTAGCCAAAAAATTAACGATTTGTTTCCCGTCAGGTTCACTATCGAGTGAGCTTTGTTTTTATCAATCCCAGTCTCAGAGTCAAACACATCGTTACTCAGATTCTCCCAAGCCAGAATCAGAATCGAAGCACTGACAAAGGTCAAAAATATCGTCCAATTGAGGTGATTGGTCTCAAACCATGCCACAGCTGCTGCCACCCAAACATACATAATTGCCACGCTATACATGGGAGGCTTGATAGCTGCTAGCCACAATTTCCGTTTAGAGTTAGGAATTTTAATTGTGTTTGTTGTCATAATAGTCCCGGAATATGAATGCAAGTCGTGCTAGACTGACCGTCAAACCATCAACCAATACTGCTGGGACTGTTCAAGCTTTGGGTCAACGGTCTTCAACGGTGTTAAGGGGCTGACTAGCAGAATACCATTAATCCCAATCAAGGTCGTGAATTTATAATACGTCAATTTATGTAAATTTTATTGACAAAATATTAACTCAAGTGTTCAAAAAACTACTATTACTATAGGACTTACGCAAAACTGAACCCCAAACTATATAAGTAGTAGGGTGCCTTATTAACGCACCCTGTAAGTCTTGTAAGCAATCCTAAAAAGTATGACCAGTAATGTAAAAGTGCTAGCACGGGATACTCTAGATATCAAGTCGAAACAGCAAAGATTTGGACTGCCATTTAAATTGGTAGGCTTAGCTTTTTAAGAGAAGTAGCCTTGATGAAAACTGAAGTGGTGTCTACCCAAAAGGGCAGCTTTTTATTTGTAGTAGGTTGGAAAAATTAATCAGGGATTATCTATACTGGTATCCCCTTGATTTCCGTCTTGACTAATGACCCAATAAATGATTGGTCATCAAAACCAAAATTTTTACTACCAAAACTAGGGCTCATCATTAAAAAAAAATGATGGTTAGCAATTCTAGGGTAAGGGCAAGAAAAATTAAACCAAAATGTGATAGCCATGCAGAGGTGCGACCCGTGGCGAATTTAATTCTTAATGCGGAAAACGCACCATTACGGTCATGGGGGAAACCCCCATGAGCGACTGCATCAAGAATAGAGCAAGGATTATAACCATAGTAAGCCTTGATCCTCAAAATTATTGCAATAATTTTTCAATAGTTGTGATAATACCCCCTATTTATTGATTTTTGCCCTTACCCTGCTTTTCTTAATTGCCAAACATGCTGATAATTGATCATTAGTCACTATAAAGTCTGTGAATTAAATAAGTTATGTAAATACAAATTAAGAAATATGTAGTAAAGAGCGTTCGCGCAGCGTGGCCTACGGCCAATCGCGTTTGTGTTGTCGTTCATTTAGGTAAACACTCCTATAATTCAAGAAAGCCTATATATGTCAGTCATTCCCTGCCCTGCTAACCTCTTTCATGAGGCTAAAGAGTTACATCAGTTTCTCTTAGCCTGCCAGAAAAAATCTCAAAAACAAGGTATTGCCAAAATAGCCAGTATTTCTCAAGAAATTTCTCCCCTCGACCCACTGGCAGTTTTTCAGGCAATTCGGGATAGAGCCGCCCCTTTTACCACCACGCCCGAGCCCCTACACTTCTATTTTGAAAATAGAAGTAATCAAGAATCAATTGTTGCTATTGATTCTGCTGTCTCCCTTAAGTTACCTGGTGAGCAACGCTTCTATAAAGCGCAAAAATTTATCGACTCATGTCTAGCTAACACCATAATTAGTGGTAAAATAGAGCAGCGATTTGCTGGACCTCATTTCTTCTGTAGCTTTACGTTTTTTGGTGATAAGCTTAATAGTAACAACCCTTTCCCATCTGCCACTATTTTTCTACCTCGCTGGCAAATTTCACTTTGTCAAAGCCGATGTGTAGTAGTGGCTAATCTTGAAATCAATTCTCAAGTTAATCTGGATTGGCTGGTCGAAAGCGTATGGAGGCAGTTCAATCTAATCACCTCTTCTGGTCGTCTGCTCTACTGTTTTACTGGTAAGGCTAACCATCATGAATTTCTCAAGCAAGATTCAAAAAAAGCCAAAGACTTCAAGTTATCGGTTTCATCAGCCTTAAAATCTATCCAAGCCAATCAATTTAGCAAAATTGTCCTTTCCCAAGCCGTGGATGTCGTCTCACCAATACCCTTTAATCTGGTAGATTCTCTGGACAATTTGCGCCATAATTATCCAGATTGCTATATTTTTTCCATCAGTAACGGCAAAGGTAAAAACTTTATTGGCGCTAGTCCTGAACGTCTGATTAGTATTTACGACCATCAGTTAGTGACGGATGCTTTAGCAGGGTCTGCTCCACGAGGTAAAACCCCAGCTGAAGATGCGGATTTGGCGAACCAATTACTTAGTAGTGAAAAAGAGAGACGTGAACATAACGCAGTCAGTGAATTTATTATCCAACGTCTTTGTCAACTGGGTTTGGAACTAGATTTTTACCCATCTCCCCAACTGCTGAAACTGTCGAATATTCAGCATTTATGGACTCCGATTAAAGCAGCATTACCAGCTGATGTCAATCCCCTAGATATTATAGCGAAACTGCATCCTACTCCAGCAGTGGCTGGTGTTCCTACCAAAATTGCTTGTCAGCAAATCCGACACTACGAAAGCTTTGACCGTTCTCTGTATGCTGCTCCCCTCGGATGGATAGATTATCAAGGCAATAGTGAATTTATCGTTGGGATTCGGTCTGCTTTGATAGCAGGTAATCACGCTCGACTCTACGCTGGTGCTGGAATTGTTGCTGGTTCTGATCCCAATAAAGAACTCGCAGAAATTAACCTGAAGCTAATGGTGCTTCTTAAAGGCTTAGTGTAAGCCTGTGTTCATGGATCGTTGCTGTTGGATAATCAGTTATAGCCGTTCTCAAGACGAGTGAGCGACATTGCTGATCCCTTTAAGGCAAAAGGCAATAGGCATGCTAGCAATAGTAAAGAGGGTTTTAAGCGATGGAGCGCGGTCTTGGGGAGCCAGTGCCGCCAAAGGGGGTTCCCCCCATGAGCAACTGGCGTGGTTTCCCCCACTCGCTATTGCATCAAGACAGGTAATCAGTGTCAAATGATAATATACCTCATAACTGGGATAAACGCTATAAAATAATTTCGATATCATGAATTGTAATAATTATAGTTGATAAATGGGATATAAATTTAACTATGAGTTAAGAGGAAACCCAGAGAAACCACGGATTCTTTTTTGCCATGGATTCATGGGTAGCAGCCAGGAATTTGATGAAGCAATATCATTACTTTGTGAGGAATTTTGTTGTCTAGCTGTTGATTTACCTGGTCATGGTAAAACCAAAGTTTTAGGTGGGGATGAATGCTACACCATGCCCAACACTGCTCACGCCTTAAAGAACTTACTAGAGCAGTTAAACTTTGAACCATGCTTTTTAGTTGGCTATTCTATGGGAGGTCGATTGGCTCTCTACATGACCATTCATTTCCCCCAATGTTTTAGTAAAGTAGTACTCGAATCAGCATCTCCAGGGCTAAAGACTGAAGAAGAACAATTAAAACGCCGTCAACGAGATTGGCAAATTGCCGAAAAATTGGAAACTGGAGATTTATTGACCTTCTTATCAAATTGGTACAATCAGCCTCTGTTCAGCTCCCTCAAGCAGCATCCTAACTTTGAACAGATGATCAAGATTCGACAACAAAATAATCCTCTGGCATTAGCTAAATCTCTGCGTCATATGAGTACAGGATGCCAACCATCTCTGTGGGAATCACTCCAACATAATCAAATTCCTTTGCTTTTGCTAGTCGGAGACTATGATCATAAATTTAAATCGATTAACTCAGAAATAGTAACACGTTGTCCAGAAGCTCAGTTAAACGTTATTGCTGATTGTGGACATAACATCCATTTTGAGAATGTCAATGAATTTGTTAAAAATGTCAGAGAATTTTTGTAGTAATTAAAAATTAGGGATTAGGAATTAGGAATTAGGGTAGTCAACCGGCAACCGTCAACAAAATCGAATCAACATTTACAATAATCAAATTAAATGGTGATTAACCTAATTGAATGCCTATTGATTTTCGCAACACCAATAGCCTCTGGGCTTCCATCCTGGTAGAAACCCTACAGCGCTTGGGATTGACCACAGCAATCATCTGTCCAGGGTCACGCTCAACCCCTCTAACTGTTGCGTTTGCTCAACACCCACAGATTGAGGCGATTCCAGTTCTGGATGAACGCTCAGCCAGCTTTTTCGCCTTAGGCATTGCTCGACAATCGGGAAAACCAGTTGTACTGGTTTGTACCTCTGGCACGGCTGGGGCTAATTTCTATCCCGCTGTGATTGAAGCCAGAGAAAGCCGAATACCACTATTGGTATTGACTGCTGACCGTCCCCCAGAACTCCATGATTGTCATTCCGGACAAACCATTGACCAAATCAAATTATACGGCAACTATCCCAACTGGCAAAGTACCCTAGCGGTACCTCAAGCTGATATCAGTATGCTCCGTTATCTACGGCAAACCGTAGTTCATGCTTGGGAGCGAGCCTGCTTTGGCAGCACTGCGCTAACACATTTTCCTACCCCTGGTCCAGTACACCTAAATCTACCCTTCCGTGACCCTCTCCCACCTATTACCGACACAAGCACTAACCCATTAAAATCCCAATTACAACCAGAAGAATTCTTCGCTCACTGTCAGGAGCAAGCTGTAACTGACAACGTGCAAGCTACAACTTATAACCTGCAACCTGCAATCGGTAAAGTCATACAGCAGTGGCAAGAATCCCAGGAAGGAATAATTATCGCTGGTCCAGCTCAACCCCAAAATCCCAAAGACTATTGTAATGCGATCGCATCCTTGTCCAAAACCTTAAGATGGCCCGTATTAGCAGAAGGGCTCTCACCGGTAAGAAACTATTGCGACCTCAATCCCGATTTAATTTCCACCTATGACTTGATCCTGCGTAATCCACGATTAGCGCAACAGCTAAAACCCAAAATGGTTATTCACATCGGTGAACTACCGATTAGCAAAGAACTGCGTGCTTGGTTGGATAAATGTCAACCGCGACGCTGGGTGATTGACCCTAGTCACCACAACCTCGACCCCCTTCATGGCAAAACAACTCATTTGCGGATGAGTGTAGAACAACTGGGGATATGGGTAAAGGAGTTGAAAGTTAACCAGTTGAAGGTTGACGGTTCACTACCGTTGAAGGTTGAAAGGTTGAAGGTTGAAAGGTTGAAGGTTGACGGTTCACTACCGTTGAAGGTTGACGGTTCTAACCTGCAACCAGATAACCTGCAACCTGATAACCTGCAACCAGATAACCTGCAACCAGATAACCTGCAACCTGATAACCTGCAACCAGATAACCTGCAA
>NZ_CEYLVT010000130.1:0-73 GCF_982860115.1 Moorena sp. | reverse complement strand
CCTGATAACCTGCAACCTGATAACCTGCAACCTGATAACCTGCAACCAGATAACCTGCAACCTGATAACCTGC
>NZ_CEYLVT010000129.1:0-21057 GCF_982860115.1 Moorena sp. | reverse complement strand
GAGCAGGGAGCAGGGAGCAGGGAGCAGGGAGCAGGGAGCAGGGAGCAGGGAGCAGCGCTGCCTCCCCAAGACCGTGCTGCATCGCTAGAAATCCAGAGCTATATCAATTTTTGATCAGAAAAAATAGGGTGCTATTACCAAACCAATACAATCCTAAAAAGACCGAAAAATTAATGAAACTACCGAACTTATTAAGCACCCTTGGTTTAGCATCCATTATCACCACTTTAGCCGTAGTAGATATCCCCAAACCACTGGAAACCTTTGCCTATACATCTCCTAATCAGTCAACCACTGAAGGGATAGGACAAAGCAATGATTTTTTGATTGCCTCTGGACGTAGTGCAAACTTTGAGGATGGAATATTTTCTGTACGCCTTCCGGAAACAGGCACTCTGGGACAAGAGCTTGATAATTTCATATCTGCTAATCCTACTTTCAATGTTGAGTCAAAAGAGCAGTGGGTTAGTAACATCAAAGTCTCTTCTATGACCAGAGGTTCTATTAGTAATGGAAGTGTGCCAATCACTGCTAGATGGTCTGCTCAATTATGTTGGAGCACTACTTTTGCCTTAAAGAAATGCGTTGGCGGCTGGATAAACAAAAGTGAGGACTTTGAAACGTCATGCTCTATCGGGGCACAACCACGCTATCTTCGTTGCAGAATGCCAGGTAAAGTTAGCGAATTGGTAAGAGAAGGTAGCATTTTAGTTAATTAAAGTGTATCGATTATTATCCTAATTTTACTATTTAAAAGCAGTCTAACCAAAGCTTAGGACATATTTCGTTTACCTGCTCAAAATTCCCTGCTCCCGACTCCCGAGCATTTGTTACAAAATTTTAAAAATATGCTATAATATAAAGATTTTTGTGCTATAGTATATATGTGGGCGCTGAGACGCCCAGAGTCAAGAGCTAGCCCGGGAAGCGTCCAATCTCTACGGGCTAGCTCTGGCTCCCCTATAACAAGGAGATACTTTCATGATGACCTATTCTGAACGCCTTCATCCGTGGGTGGTCATTCGGTTGTTACCACAAATGCAAAGAGTTGTTGTTGCTCGCTTTCGCAATCGATCGGATGCGGAGGGACATTTATGGGCTCTGAAACGATTGATGCCGGATGCGGAATTTATAATTGTTTTTGATGTTGGTAATAATCGGATCGATGAAGAATCGTAAGGGCTAAATCTCATATAGCAGTTTGCGACTTTATTAGACTGCTATATTACAAATCACCATTGAGTTTGATGATCGATTTGAAAATGCTATAGCCATCAATCCTTCATCAAATTCTCAGATATCACTCACCTTGGTTTCATGTTATGCCCTCACCCTAAGGTTAGGGATTCCAGCCACAGCCCCTGATGCTGGGGTTAGGCAGTTGCGTAGGGTGCCAGGTGCGTAGGGTGCGTTAGGGACGGAAAGCCTCTGATTTTACGCATCTGAGCACCTGGGATAGTCCGTCCCGTAACGCACCACCCACGGGCTCGCACTCATTAGGTGAGCAGTGATATCTAGGCAGGGAAAGCACGATTATGAATAAATTACTTAAAATAGCCCTCAGCACTACTTCCTTAGTCGGGCTATGTTTGATGGCACTAGTCGTACAAGCCGGGAGCTGGGATAATTTCAAACTCCGTTACTTCCATCTTACTGCCTATCTCCACAACCAAGACCAGGAAATCACTGACCTCCAAAAACAAAATCTTAATCCAGCAAAATCCACTCGCATTAATTTAACTGAACTCCTCAATGGTGGTCCCCCAAAAGACGGTATTCCTAGTATCGATAATCCTAAGTTTGATACGGCTCAAACCACACCATTTTCTAAAACAGAAACTGTGATTGGTGTGGTGGTAAATGGAGAAGCCAAAGCCTATCCTTTCGGGGTCATGAATTGGCATGAATTGGTGAATGACACAGTAGGTGGAGTTAATGTTAGTGTATCCTATTGTCCCCTTTGTGATACTATAGTCGCTTTTAATCGCAGCAATACAACCTACGGTGTTACAGGCAAACTTTATCAAAGTTGCCTAGTCATGTATGACCGTGCCGATGATACCCTTTACTCTCAACCTTGGGGGATGGGTATTATTGGTGCTAAAGTCAATCGTAATCTTAAAACAATTCCCGCTATCAAAACTACTCTTGGCGCTTGGTTAAGCAAGTATCCCAACAGTAAAATTCTATCCACTGACACAGGTCATAACCGGGATTACTTCAGTTATCCCTATGGTAGCTACTATACCGATAAGCGAATTATTTTCCCAGTCAGAAATCAACAACGACTTACCCTTCATCCCAAAGCTATTGTTAGCTATGTGTGGGAAGCGGATCAACAAACCCCTAAAAACCAATTTTCTGGGGCTAGCTATCAATTTGTCCATGATCAATTAAAAAAAGTGGGCGAAAAAGTTGTAGAATTCAATGGTCGTCCAATTAGAGCACGTTGGGATAGCCAACTTCAAACTGTATTAGTAGAAGAATTCGATCGCACTCCTATCCCCAGTTCTACTGCTTTTGCCTTTGTGTATGCAGCTTACTTTGGCAAATAATCTTACAGACCAGAAAATTAACCCAATTTAAAACTGCATCGCTACCAAAAATCCAGATGATATATATATTTAATTAACTATTGCCTATTGCCTCTTGCCTATTGCCTATTGCCTCTTGCCTATTGCCTATTGCCTATTGCCTTTCCTTTACCAATTCTGTTCACAACTAAAATAGAAATGCTGGATAACTCATGAGTAATAACCACAATATCTTAGTAATTATCCCTGTTCTCAATGAAGAAACCACTATCACTGGGGTGATTAAGTCTCTTCAATCCTATAATTTGAACAATATTCGGGTAGTCGATAATGGCAGCACCGACAACAGTATTATTAAAGCAAAAGAAGCCGGTGCCGAGGTAATCTGTGAGCCTATTCCTGGTTACGGTCGAGCCTGTTGGCGGGGATTGCAGCAACTAGACCGAGATATTAATTGGATATTATTTTGTGATGGCGATGGGAGTGATGACTTAAGTTATTTACCCCAGTTTCTAGCTGAACCGCATAAGTATGACCTAATTTTAGGTAACCGCCGCGCCACAGTAGGTGGACGTAACGCGATGACCCCAGTGCAAAATTTTGGCAACTGGCTGGCTACCTTCCTGATCGGTTGTGGTTGGGGACACTGGTATCAGGATTTAGGACCATTGCGCCTAATTCGCCGTTCAGCTTTGGATGAAATCCAAATGCAAGATAGAGGATTTGGCTGGACAGTAGAAATGCAAGCCCGTGCCATCGAATGTGGTTTGCGAATCTGTGAAATTCCTGTTGGTTACCGTCGCCGACAAGGGGGACGCTCGAAAATATCTGGTACCCTTTCTGGTAGTGTCCAAGCAGGAACAATAATTTTGATGACTTTAGGTCGTCTATATCTACGTCGCCTTAAGCTTACCCAGGCAGATGGAACAATCGGTAAAAGTGTTGAAGAGGGAATAGGGAATTTCCATCAATCCTAGTTTCACATCTCAAATGAAAACGCTATATATATGGCTTAGTTCTCTACTCCTGTTGTTAGGTTGTATCTTGATTGTGCCTCATGGAGATTTCCGAGAGGTGGGAGCTGTGCCTCGATTTTGGTTAGGTATCGGTGTAATCAGCTTAGGTTTTCTGTTGTCTTGGGGATTAAGCGTCTATACTAGATATCCTGCGGAAGTTGACAACAGGAAACTTGGGATTTCCCAACAAGCAAAAAGAATTAACAACAGAATTAACAATAACAGTATCAAGACAAGATTTTGGGAAGGGGTCTACAAAGGATTCACCAAATCTCTTAGTATCAAGTACTTCCGAAAACTTAAAACTGAGCACTTAGGACTAAATTTTTGGAGTACTACTATCCTAAGCAGGCTGCTACTGCTACCAATGTATCCTGGAGATGATGTATGGCGCTATCTATGGGAAGGGTATATTCAAACGTTAGGGTTTAGTCCATACCATTTACCACCTAATGCTGCTGAACTGATTCGCTACCATACCGAATGGTGGTCACTAATCAATCATCCTACTGTTTCTGCTATCTATCCACCAGTAGCGCAATTAGGTTTCCGGCTCTTAGCGCTGATTGACCTTAAGGTTTGGTTGTTCAAAATTGCATTTATCTTAGCTGACTTATTAATCTGTTGGTTACTCAGTCGTCGATTTGGTTATCAACAGGCAATCTTCTATGCCTGGAATCCTTTGATAATTTACTCCTTTGCTGGTGGTGCTCATTACGACAGTTGGTTTATTTTACCCCTAGTGGCAGCTTGGTTAGTATTTGACCGAAAAAAAGAGAGTTTAAGGCAGACAGAAATAAAAGAAATAGAGGAAAGATTGGACAATGGGACAGTAGCAGAATACTCCTCATTTACTGACCCCTTGATGTCTTCATCGAATCACTCCCTGACCTGGTGGCACTGGATTGCTTCGGCTTTACTGGTAGGAATTAGTATGGCAGTGAAGTGGATGTCTTTGCCAATTTTAGGCTTTCTGACCTGGCAAGCTTTCCGAAAAGTAGGGGTAAAACTAGCAATAGTAGTGCTATTGTGCGGTTTCTTACCTTTTGGCATCACTGCTCTCCAATTTTGCTCTAGTGGAGAATGTCCTTTGATTCCTACTGGATCAGTGTTTGTGTCCCATGGTCGCAGTGCGGAATTGATTCCTTATATTGTTAGTGAATATTGGGAACCTTCTCGCTGGGTTAATTGGATTTATGCTTTTCCCCTGGGGTTAACGGTAAGTTGGCTAATTTTGCGATCGCGCAATTTTCAACAATTCACAGAATGGTACTTTTTTTTCCTGCTAATCCTATCTCCGATTATCCATGCTTGGTACTTCACTTGGATAATTCCTTTTGCTGTTCCTTCTAGAAATCTGGGAGTACGTTTAGTCAGTATCTCTACTTTTATTTACTTTGTACTTCAGCATCGCATGGCTTTAGATAACTACAGCTGGTATCTAACTCCTCAGGAGCGATGGTGGCTATGGTTACCCTTTGTTTTGGGTTGGTTTTGGACCCATTACCACAATCCTAATGTTGCTCTCAACCAAAACTCAGATTGATTAGCTTTAATCAAAATTGCCTAGGTCAAGCATATTATCGGCTAAATCATCTGAACTACTATGAATACATCCAAGAGATTACTAACCCTACTTCCAACCCTGATTATCCTGACAAGTTGTACACTTTCCGTACCGATAAATCAAGCACCAGCACAAGAGTCTGAAGTACAAGTAAATAGAGGCACTGACACGACTCTATTGAATTATGACGACTATGCTACTGTCTTAAAAACCCATGTCAACAATAAAGCGCTAGTTAATTACCAAGAATTGCAGAAAAATCCAGAGCAACTGGAGACGTTTAATACCTCCTTAGGTGCTGTTGATCCTAGCACCTATCAGTCTTGGGATGAAGCAGAAAAAATTGCTTTCCTGATAAATGCTTACAACTCCTTTACTCTAGAATCCATTATTGATCAAAGCCCGGTAAAAAAGAGTATTCGGGACATTAAAGGAGTCTGGAAAGGACGCGAATTCAACATCGCTGGAGAATCTAAAACCTTAGATAATATCGAACACAAGACACTGCGAACGCAATTCAACGAGCCCCGAATTCATATGGCTTTAGTTTGCGCCGCTATCAGTTGTCCTCCCTTAAGAAACGAACCTTATACTGGGGAAAAACTCGATCAGCAACTGGATGACCAGACACATAAATTTCTAGTTAGTCCCCATGGGTTTCGTATTGATCGTCAAAAAGATACCGTATATCTTTCTTCCATCTTTAAGTGGTTTGGGGAAGATTGGAAAAAAACCTATGGTATCGATGACAAATTTACTGGTAACGCCAATCAACGAGCGGTGTTAAACTTTATCAGTGACTACCTTAGTCCAGAGGATCAGGAGTATCTTGAACAGGGGAATTACAAGATAAAATATCTGAACTATGATTGGTCTTTAAATAAACAATAACCAATTAACCATAACTAGGTTGATTAATTGATTATTATAGGGATCCGTGTAGGAATTATGAGAATTTTTGTTCCCTGTTCCCAGATCCGCTGTTCCCAGATCCGCTGTTCCCTTTGCTATAAGGATTTGTTATGGTTTGTTATTGTTTAAGACATCTTTGGCGACAAAACTAATCAAGTGGTATATTCGGCATTAATCCGGACATAGTCATAACTCAAATCACAACCCCAAGCCTGACCAACACCATGACCATTGCCCACATTAACCTGAATTAAAACTGTATCTTCTTTAAGATAAGCACCAGCAGCAGCCTGCTTGAGATAATCACTAGCCTGTTGACGGTCAAACCCTAAGGGTTGACCATTTTCCATCAGCAAGACATCCCCTAACTGAATCCGCAGATTTTCTTGCTCAAAGGGTACTCCTGCACGGCCAGCGGCTGCGGCAATTCTGCCCCAGTTTGGGTCTCGTCCAAAGATGGCAGACTTAACCAAGGATGACCCAACAATGGTCTTAGCAATTTGACGAGCTCCTTTATCATCCGGTGCGCCAGTCACTTGGACTTCAATCAAACAGGTTGCTCCTTCTCCATCCCGTGCGATCGCTTTTGCCAAATGCTGACATACTGCTGTGAGCATCCCCTCCAACTTCTGAGCTGCTGGTCCGATTTCTGTAATCGCTGATGTTCGGGACTGACCATTAGCCAAGGCAATTAGAGTGTCATTGGTGCTGGTATCCCCATCTACGGTAATTTGATTAAAACTTTTATCCGCTGCCCGCTGTAACATCTGTTGCCACAGGGAAGTAGAAACTGCAGCATCACAGGTTACAAATGCTAGCAGAGTCGCCATGTTGGGATGAATCATACCAGAGCCCTTAGCAATACCACCCATCCTGACCGGACGGTCATCAATCATGGTTTCCAGAGCAATGGATTTAGTGACTAAATCCGTGGTAATAATCGCTTGAGCTGCTGCATCGGAACCAGTTTCGGATGCTTGTGCTACCAATGGGGGAATTCCTGACAATAGAGCATCCATCTTGATTCGTTGACCAATCACCCCTGTCGATGCCAACAAAATCGACTTATGGGAAACATTGAGTGCTTCACCCAAAGCTTTAGCACTAGCTAGAGCATCCTGCCAACCCTGCTCACCCGTTGCTGCATTGGCTTGTCCGGCATTACACAAAATAGCACGAGCACTAGCTTTAGACTGTAAGCGTTGACGGCAATAATCTACACAAGCAGCCCGGACATGACTGGTCGTGAACACCCCAGCTGCGATCGCATCCACCTCTGATAATATCAACCCTAAGTCTGGCTGACCCGACGGTTTTAAACCTGCGGTAATCCCTGCTGCCTGATAGCCCCTGGGAGCTGTTATCCCACCACTAATCTCTTGCCAGTCCGACATGATTCCTCCATTTCAACCATAATTCATGCCCGATCCGGGATTATATCAAGTCTTCTGGACTTACGCACCAAGGGTATTGATCTGTAGCTTGATGTGTAGCCCTAATTTCGATAATTGCTATAAAATCTCAAAACTTTACAAAAAAACAAAAAAAGGGGTTACACCCCTCATACAAAATAGTGTATATTTTGATATGTAGATGCACCCTGATGATCGGGAGGGTCACGTCAGTGACTCTCCTTTTCTTAGTTATTTGTTATTTGTGGTTGGTAATTAGTGATTTAGTGATCAGCAACACCTGGCAAGCCCGTTACCTCAATCACCCTTGAGCTTCTTGCCCAAAATTTGGTTAGTCAGCTTAGGATCAGCTCGTCCGCTAGTTTTTTTCATCACCTGTCCCACAAAGAAACCTTGCAGCTTGGTCTTACCATTGCGATACTGTTCGAGTTCCTTAGGATTAGCCGCCAGTACCTCATCAATAATGGTTGAGAGTTCATTTGGGTCAGAGATCTTAATTAACCCCTTACGTTCCACTAGTTCCCTAGCAGAACCACCTTTAGAGAGTAATTCTGGCAAAATCTCCTTGGCAATCTTACCACTAATGGTGTCATTATCAATCAGGTTGATCAGTTCTGCCAGAGTCTCGGGTTTGAGAGCAATCTCTGTAATAGCCAGTTTCTCAGTCTTAAGATAAGCAGCAATATCTCCCATTACCCAGTTTGCGGCTTGTTTGGGATTAGCATTAGCAGCAACAGTTGTTTCAAAATACTCTGCCACTTGACGATCATCCGTCAACACCCGGGCATCATAGGCAGAAAGTCCCAGTTCACTTTCATAACGATGCCGCTTCTGGGCCGGAAGTTCCGCTAGCTCACTGCGCCATTGCTCTAATTGTTCCGTTGATACTTCAATCGGTGGTAAGTCAGGTTCAGGAAAATAGCGGTAATCGCTGGATCCTTCCTTAGTCCGCATACTAATGGTGCGTTGACTACCCTCTTCCCAAAGGCGAGTTTCTTGAATAATCGATTTTCCAGCTTCCACAGCTGCGATTTGCCGGTCAATTTCGTACTCAATCGCCTTCTGGATAGCATTGAAGGAGTTCATATTTTTGATTTCAACTTTGGTGCCAAACTCCTTCTGACCAACAGGACGTACAGATATATTGACATCACAACGCAGGGACCCTTCTTGCATGTTGCCATCACTGACACCGATGTAGCGTACAATCCGACGCAGCTCTTGAGCATATTCTGCTGCCTCTTGACCAGAGCGCAGATCAGGTTCTGATACTATTTCAATCAGAGGTACCCCAGCACGGTTGAAATCCACTAGGGAGTAGGTAGAACCAGCCAGTCGGTCACTACCAGCATGAACCAGTTTCCCGGCATCTTCCTCCATGTGTAGGCGAGTGATGCCAATCGTTTTACGGATAGGATTACCGTCATCATCGGACACTTCAATTTCCAGTGAGCCATGCTCAGCAATGGGCAAGTCGTATTGGGAAATCTGGTAGTTTTTGGGTAGGTCAGGATAAAAATACTGTTTCCGGTCAAATTTGCTGTAGGGAGCAATCTGGCAATTGAGTGCTAAACCCGCTTTGACAGCATACTCTAGTACCTTTTGATTCAGAACCGGTAACACTCCTGGCATCCCCATACAAATTGGGTCAATATTGGTATTAGGGGTAGCACCAAATTTTGTCGAAGAGTTAGAAAAAATCTTGGTTTCGGTACTAAGCTGACAATGGGTTTCTAAACCAATGATTGCTTCGTATTGAGTTTTAGCTGGTGCAGCAGTAGTCATTGGATGTTATGATTAAGGGTTAAGATTATTGATGGAACTTAAGGCATTTTTTGTCCACTATTCCCAATAATGTACACCATTTGATTAGCTACAGTGTCAATCCTTCCAATTACTTACAGGATTCGAGTTGACAATTTTTATGTAACTTTTTATCTTTCCAGCTTGGGAATTGTTAGACATTTTTACATACCATTATTATAACAAATGTTTCTGAGGCTATAATGTCTGAAGTGTAATATTAAAGGGCTTTTTTTAACCTAAATACTTACGTTTAATGCCTAGGCTATAGGTACCTATTAATGAGATATGAAGCTCCACCACCTGGCAAGCCGTTCGCGTAGCGTCGGGCTTCGCCCGAGGTGGTGGTGTCCTATGCTAACTTAGGATTACCGCTAACCCACAAGTCACACAGGCAGACCCAGCTTCTAGGTGGTCGTCCAGATCTTTTGCTGGAACGACCCTCGTTGTCATTTCTGCGAACGAGCTTAGACACACCTCTAGCACCGATATTGTAAGCGCCATTTAGATCTGCATTAAAGCGTTTACCTGAGGCGAAGGTTGCTAAAGAGTATTTTTTTGAATTCCTCTTGACCACGCCGGAACCATCATAAGCCAACTTTGAAGTGTAAGCTGCCACAACTTCTATAACTTTTCCGCCTAATTCAGCCCATTTCATTTCGGTGAAATTGCGGATTTTTGCTTTAAGCCATCCGTGGAACCTTTGCCGTAGGTTAGAGCGTTTTCGTCCACCTTTTGGCTTCCATCCCTTAAGGTTCTCAAAAACAATAGCTTCAGAATTTAACTGTTCGGCAATCTCAACAATTCTCTTGGAAACGACGTGACTGATTTGATGGTTAATTCTTCGGCATTTTTCATAGGTCTTCGAGCAGAATCCTTTGTGAAGTTTTCCGCCAAAACCCATAGTTTTAGATGCCCGCATGGATACGGATTTCAGTCGCTTGTCCCGACGGTCTATGTCTCTTCCAGGGTGAATAAATTCACGGTGGATTACAGTGCCGCTATGAGTGACAACCGCTATTGTTGCAGTAGTATTTATTCCTAGATCTACTGCTGTGACGTTAGCTTGTGGTTTTCTTTTTTCTGGCTTACAGGCAAATGGAACAGATAGATAGCAAGCCCTTTCATTAAAGATCAACGAAGGGGACATCATCTTATTAGTTGCCACTAGATGACGCTCTCTTAGGCCAGTAATTTGAACACCAGTCCAAACCCAGTCTGAGCCATTAAAAACCTTGATTTCTACTTGGTCATAGCCATGCAGTTTGTAGCATTGTCCTTTGTAAAGAGCGGGATAACAGCCAGTATCAGCATTTAGTCTTGGTGGCTTAGTGTCTCGCCGTTTCCGTGTACCCGACTGCCATTCGCTGTAACGGGTCACATAACTACTCACAAGACCAGCAGCGAAGGCTATTGCAGCACGACGGTAGTAACTTGGAAATTTATAAAAAGCCTTGTTGAACTGTGGGTATTTGATATTTGGTCGCGATTGCGTTTGATGCATCAACCTCTCAACGGCAGGAGTTAACTGATTAGCTGTTAACTCACCTAGTTCAGACCAGTGAGTGTAAATAATTCCAACCAAATACCGACAAGCACGGCGATACACCTTAACCGTTTCCCCAAATAGTAATTTTTGATCAGGGGTTGGGTTAAGCTGCCATTTGTCAGTTCTTATAATCTTGGTTGGCGTTTTCAGGCTTTCTAACAAAACTTCCTTATAATTAATATTATAACTTATAAAAGACTAGACGACAAGTCGGCAAAGCCGAACGCGCCCCCCGTGGCCTACGGCCTCCGCTTCTTAAACCGAACAATCAGTGTTCCAGATTTTTAGCAATCAGTATTGGCGTGGACTAACCCCCACCTGGACTAGGTGGGGGAATGCGTCACACGTACTTGTTCAAAAATCCTGAAATTCTCTCCACTGCTCTTTCCAAAACGTCTGGTTCGTGTACTAAGGCAAAACGCACATAGCCTTCACCAGCCTTGCCAAAACCAGCTCCTGGAGCAGCAGCAACCCCAGTGGCTTCTACCAAGCTAGTACAAAATTTTACTGAGTTGCCTGCCCAAGGGTCTGGCAATTTTGCCCAGACATACATAGTGGCTGGTGGCACTGGCACTGACCAACCAATGCGGTTTAAAGCATGAACAAAGGTATCCCGCCGCTGTTGATAGGTGGTGACTACAGGTTTAACAATGTCTTGAGAACCATTCAACGCTGCGATCGCACCATTGAGAATCCCCCTGTATTGGTTAAAGTCAATGGCCGCTTTCACCTGCCGCAACGCTCGAATCAATTGAGGATTACCGATAGCATAGCCAATCCGGAAGCCTCCCATATTGTAAGACTTGGAAAAGCTAAAAAACTCAATCGAGACAGTCTTCTCTGGGTCTGCTTGCAAAACCGAGGGAGCAACAGAGGTGGGATTGAGGGTTTTTGGGATTTTCCCGATCTGCTCCCCATTGCCTCTGGTATCTTCAAAAACGATATCAACGTAGGGAAAATCGTGAACTAATACCAGGTTATGGCACTTACAAAACGCCACTGCTTCCTCAAAAAAAGACAAGGGTGCGATCGCAGTAGTGGGATTATGGGGATAACTCAACACCATCATCCGTGCTTGAGCTAGCACTGCCTCGGGGATATCCTCAAATACAGGCAAAAAATTGTTTTCTGCCAATAGGGGCATCGGATAAATCTGACCACTGGCTAGGTGGACACCACCGGAATGGGAAGGATAGCCTGGGTCTTGTAGCAGAGCAAAATCCCCCGGATTAAGCACAGCTAAAGGTAAATGAGCTGTGCCTTCCTGAGAACCAATCAGTTGTAGCACCTCAGTTTCTGGGTCAACCGGAATACAAAATTTTTCAGTATACCAGCTAGCTGCTGCCTGACGAAAAGCTTTAGTACCATGAAACAGCAAGTAACCGTGAGTGCTGGGCTCATACAACGAGGCTTCAATCGCAGCACACACATGCTTGGGAGCTGGTAAATCGGAAGACCCTAAGGATAGGTCAATGATTTCTTTCCCAGCAGCTGCCAACGCTTTTGCCTGATCCATATCGGCAAATACATTTGCTTGCAGGGGTTGTAAACGTTGGGCAAACTGCATTTTAATCTTAGTATTTTTCTTTTGTCTATTCTTTTCGAGCCTTTCCCATCGGCGCTGGCATTGCTCCCATTGCCCCTTACTGCCCTAATCTAAAGGTTCTCATCCAGCATAGTCTGCAATTGAGTTTTGGTAATTGCTCCCTCGTGGGATTTGGTCACCTCACCATTTTTAAACAGTCTTAGAGCAGGGACACCCTCTACCTTGCACTTGGCAACGGCATCTTTATTTTTCTCTGGGTCTACTTCCATCTTAATGACTTTTAAGCGATCGCTATAATTTTCCGCAACCCAGTTTATTGATGAGGATACTAAGCGGCATGGTCCACACCAAGTTGCCCAGAAGTATACCAGTACTGGCTTCTCGGCTTTTAAAACTTCAATTTCAAACTCTTGATCTTCGATTGTAATCACATTACTCACAACGGTATCCCCTCAAAATACTAGATTAGACTGCATTCACACATTCTATATATTAATTGCTTGAACTTCCCCCCAGCTCAAGGATGGGGGATTATAAAATCGAAATTTATACAATTGCATAAAAATTTGCACAAAAAAACGGGTTAACCCGCTATACAATTGGTCAACCCGTGAGCTTGGGAACGCCTAAATGGACTACTTTTGCAGCACCAACTTAACGTTGGCATTGTTTAGCCCACGCTGCTTGACTTCTGCCAAGGTCTTGTTAACGGCATACTTCTGGTTGATGGAGTTGATCAACTCGGTTTGGTTGTGCTTCTTAGCTACACCCCAGAGGTCAGCAATCAGGTCAAAGGTGCCATCGCTGTTGCGAGACCAACCGAGATCATATTCGCCTTCGAGAACGGCAACCAAGTCAGCGCGAACCCGTTGACCATTGTAGCCACGAACATCAGCTTCTGTCTTAACAGTGATTCCCAGGTCACACAGGGAAGTTTTCAGGATTTCGGCATCGGAGATTTTAGTGCGCAGAGTGCTAAAGTGAGACATGTGGATTTCCTCCAGAAAAGGTATCAGAGAAACGACAACGTAGCGTTTTACTTTTATGGCTAGCCGCCCTTAACAATTACAAGCGGCTACTTATCAAACTGCTAGCAATGATGTTTTGCTAGCCTTTACTCCTGTTGGGAGCAGGAGAAAGCCTGTTAGAACTCCATACGCTGATATTCAGCTACGGAGGATGCAGCAGGTCGCGCGCGTTGCCTAGCCCAGTCCCTCAGGGCTGCAACCTGCTCTGTCATCGTGCGCGATAGAGGCTGAGTTGATTTAATCGCGGCAATAATATCCAGTTGAGTAAACTCCCGGTCTTGAGCAAATGCCTCGTACATCGCTGCCACCATAGCTTGCTCAATCTCAGCCCCTGAAAAACCGTCAGAAACCTTAGCTAACTGTTCTATGTCAAAGCGGTCAATATCTCCACGCCGCTTTTTCAGGTGAATTTCAAAGATTTGCTGGCGTTCTTGGGTGTTGGGTAAATCAACAAAAAATATCTCATCAAAACGACCTTTGCGCAGGAATTCTCCTGGTAGGCGCTCCACTCGGTTTGCTGTCGCCATCACAAAGACTGGTGAGGTTTTTTCTTGCATCCAGGTCAGGAAAGAACCAAAGATTCGACTTGAAGTACCCCCATCAGAGTCAGAAGAACCGCTGCTACCAGCAAACGACTTATCAAGCTCATCTATGAAGAGAATAGCTGGAGAGATTGATTCTGCCGTCTTCAAAGCATTGCGCAGGTTGGCTTCCGAGCGCCCTACCATCGATCCATCGTATACTCGCCCCATATCCAGGCGCAATAGTGGTAGGCCCCATAAACGAGACGTAGTTTTGGCAATCAGAGATTTACCACAGCCAGGAACCCCTAGAATCAACATTCCCTTCGGTTGAGGCAAACCATATTCTCTCGCCCTCTCTGTAAAGGCATTAGAGCGCTGCTTCAGCCAACGCTTCAGTTCCTCTAACCCTCCTATAGAATCGAGGGTTTCATCTTCTTCTATATACTCTAGGATCCCGTTGCGGCGGATGATCTGCTTCTTTTCGGATAGAACAATATCGACTTCAGCTTCAGTAAGACGATTAGCTTTAACGTAGGCTTTGCGATAAACCTTCTCTGCTTCATCGCGGGTCAAGCCTAATGCTGCTTTGAGAAGCTTTTCCCTAGTTTCTGTAGTCGTTCGGCGAGTTTTACTCTGATCCAGTTGGTGGGATAGGACTTGGTTAAGTTCCTTAAGGTTTGGCAGGGGAAAGTCAAGGACAACCACTTCCTTTTCCAACTCAATCGGAATCTGCTGCACCGGGGACATTACGATGATAGACTTTTTAAGAGACTTCTTAGCTTCCTCCCTAAAGCTTGCCATCGCATCCCGCAACCATCGGGTAGTTGCTGGTGCATCTATAAAGGGATGTAAATCTTTAAAGATGTATATACCAGGTTCTTTTTGTTGAATTACCCACTGAACTGCTGCCTCAGGAGAGACCGTATTGTGCTGAGTGGTGTGACGTGATTGACCATACTCAACAATCCCGTGAGTGACGGTCCAAACGAAGACTCGTTGCTGTTGAGACTTCCTTTGAGCAATCATTGCTATTGCCCTCTCTGCCCGCTCCTCCTCGGGAGTCACGAGGTAGATTAGAGGATATTGAGCTTGAATGAGAACGTTTATCTCTTCTTGCATAACTCTACCTAATATTAGAGACGGCTTACAACTGCCCAAACATCTTCAACTGAACCACTGAGCTAACTAAGTCTGCTCTGGGAGTAGATTAATTTGTCTACTTTTACTTTGGCTACCTTAACAAGGAACCAATTCCTCTTCTCCGTGAGAATCGGTACTGGAGCATACTTTTGCTGTTACCTTTTCTACTGGGAGTTCTTCCGATATCACACCAGGTTGGTTTTTCAGAGCAACTAATTTTCCCTCTGAGAGAACCAAGTCACTAGAACACTCAGGACAGGGGTATACTTTATGGGTTTGTCCATATTGGTCTACCTCTTCAACCACATCTTGGTGTTCTATGTAGAATATAATCGCCCTCTCTACCATAGCTGACATTGATTCAGAATCAACAGCCGCTTTAATTTTGAGCCGACGGTGCAATCCTGGTGGAAGATAAAGAGTAACTTTTTGCTTGTCTTGCATATATTTTTTATATCGTTGTACCCGGGTATGTATTTAACCTTATCGGCTTCCTCTCTAGCTGTCAAGACATTTAGCTGGTATGACAGCTAAATTGTTACATTACTTAATATTATGACGGAAGGATGGATAAGGAATAGCATCAGGCGCGCCTGTAGTTAGCAACGGATGCAGCACGAAAAGGGAGCGATTGTGAAGCAAAAGACTTTCTCGACAGGGCTTACAGCCATGCAGCACGGGAACAGGGGAGGCAGCGCCGACCTGGGGGGGTTTCCCCCATAAGGGTAGATTTTTTACTTTGACCTCAGGTGTGGGGTATGGGGTGTGGGGTGTGGGGTGTGGGGGATAAGAACATGTACTTAATTGTCAGCCATGCAAAGCGCGAGTGGGGGAAACCCCCTGTTCCGAAGCTGCATCGCTTGTCGTTGTCAGCCATGCAAAGCGCGAGTGGTTTGAATTTACCGTAAGACAGTTGAGCCTTGTCAGCCATGCAAAGCGCGAGTGGGGGAAACCCCCTGTTCCGAAGCTGCATCGCTAATCAATAAGTTTTACCCCTTTTCTGCATAGCCTACCAACCATAAAGGCTCAACGTAATCAGGTTTTGTCTCCGGGGGAAACCCCCTCATGAAGGTGCTGCATCGCTTGTCTGTACCCCCACACCCGGTCACCCTACCCCCTACACCCCACACCTCACGTCATTGATAACAGCTCAAAGCATCAGAAATAACGATTAAGGACTAACGACTAAGGCATTACCTTCAATCCTCCACGACATATTAGCTGTCCAGTTGTGAGGGTCAGTTCTTGAAGCTCCACCTCTGGTCCTAAATTTATTAGAAACCCATCTAAGCTAATAGGGGGGGCATCAGGGTCTATCTGAACTTGCAACGGGTTCAGTTCCAGTTGGTTGGGGGTCGCCAGTTGGATACCAGCACGAATTACGATCAGCTTGGTACCAACATCAGGATTAGTTGAAATGCCTCTTAAGGTCAGCTGTCCTATATTGATATTAATCTTTTGCCAGCATATTTGTAGCTGTTTTGGGTCGTTACCGGGTTGAATGATATCATCTGATTTAAGGAATGTATTTAATAACTCCGTCAAAGCGTTAGATAACAAGGGTGCTTCAAGAGATGATTGCAGGTCTGGTTCTAGGAGTAATAGCTGACCCACTACGGGAACTGGTTCTAAAAGACGTAGGGGTTTACCCTTAATTATCTGACCCAGGTTGAGTCTAATATTACTGCCTTCGAGCTGAATTTGGCTTAGATGCAGTCCTTGATAAACTGCTTGCTTGGCAGCAAGGGCAACCTGAGGAATGTAACCAGTTAGGATTTGGCGATCGCATCCCACAATGCTTAGTTGCAATGTAGCAACTTCCTCTACTTGCGATCGCAGCCACAACCGTAGCGCTGGGGAAATAACTTTGCTGATAATCTGGCTTGGCTTTTGCAATGAAGTTTTCGGAGTTTTAACCAAAAGAACACCTTCTTGTACTATTTGTACATAGTATTTTGAAGTCGTTGTCTCATGGCAATCAACTCGTGGGCACACTATAAGCATAAGACAAACTAGATTCAGCATCACCATAGTCCAGAAGACAAAGCTAAAGCCAAATGTTGGGTCATGGAGGAAAGAGTACAAAAAATTCTTTCACAGTGGGGTATTGCGTCACGGCGTCGAGCCGAGAAGATGATAGCCGCAGGACAAGTGCGCCTAAATGGTATGACTGTACATTTGGGGCAGAAAGCTGATCCAGAAACAGATGTAATCGAAGTGGATGGCAAACCGATAAACCCCTATCATCGACCTCAATCTATCTACCTTTTACTGAACAAGCCTGCTGGAGTAGTTTCCACTTGTCGAGATTCCCAGAATCGTCCGACAGTAATTGACTTATTACCGGATAAACTAACCAAGGGTCAGGGGATTCATCCTGTAGGAAGGCTGGATGCGGATTCTACAGGTGCATTACTACTGACCAATGATGGTGAGCTAACATTTCGCCTGACCCATCCTAGTCATCATATACCTAAGACGTATCAGGTTTGGGTACGGGGTAATCCCCCAGAATCGGTACTGCAAACTTGGCGTGAAGGTGTTAATCTGCTGGGTAAAAAAACGTTACCCGCTCAAGTCCGTGTACTTAAGCGTAAGGGTCAATCCACACTTTTGGAGGTAGTCTTAACGGAAGGTAGAAACCGACAGATCCGTCGTGTTGCTCAACTGCTAAGCTATCCAGTGATTCATCTACATCGTACTGCTATTGGCTCGATTAAATTAAATCTACCAGGAGAGCAAATTCTTCCTTGTGGTGACTACCGTGCCTTGAATGATGTAGAGGTGAGTTTTCTTACCAGTAAATCCACCATTGTTCAGTAAAAATGCCAGCAGATGTCGAGGAGTACCGTGTATGAATGAAAACAAAGTCCCGTTGCAGCAACAACAAGAGAAGAAGCTGGTAGAAATGGGGTCATATCTGTGTCAGTTACGTACTGAACAGTGTAAAACCATTGAGGAAATTGCCGCTTGCACCCGAATTAATGCACGATTTTTGAGGGCAATAGAGCAAGGCAAGCTAGACCAATTACCAGAACCTGTGTATGTTCAAGGGTTTATCAAGCACTTTGGGGATGCACTAGGCTTAAATGGAGACGAGTTTGCCAAGGCTTTTCCCACTGGGGTAACTGTAAAAAGGTCAAAACTTTCCTTGGGTAACAGTAGGGTTCCTCAACTGCGACCGTTTCATCTTTATTTGTTCTACATTTGCTTGGTTATTGGTTCAGTGAGTGGCTTATCTGTCCTAATCAACCCTTCTAAGCCACAAATAACTGATAAGGAACCAAACTCGTCTCCAGCTCAATCGTTACCGACACCCGGTAATTTAGATCAAACTAACTCGCAAGCGCAGTTAGCCTTAACCAAGATACCGTCCAGTCCAAATAAGCCAGTTCAGGTCGATATCACTCTCAAAGGTAGATCTTGGCTTCTGATCGTGGCAGATGGCAAGAAAAAATATGAAGGCATCCTAGAAGAAGGAGCGCACCAGACTTGGGTTGCTAACGAAAAACTATTTGTTAAAGCTGGCGATGCTGGGAATGTAATCGTTGAGTTCAATAACCAACAGGCAAAGCAGATGGGGGCTCCTGGTGCAGTACAAGCATTAACTTTTGCTGCTAAACCTAGACCCTCTCTTCAGTAGTCAAGCTTATGGGAAAAGCATTAGATTCATCAATCTTAAACATTAAAAAAGCAAATAGTTGGGGGCAACAACCTATAAATTTTACTCAAACAATCACAACTTATAGCATTTAAAAGTCAAAATAGAAGATGCATGAAAACCAATGCTGATTTATCATAAAACGTTCACAAGTGTAGGCTCTCTTTCCTAATGTCACCTGTTATCTTGGTTAATCAATTAAATTTGGTATCTTAAAATTTAATTGCTATAACAACAACTTAACTTATATAAAGTCCAGTTAATCCCTTGTATAGAATAGAATTGTGTAGGATTGTGAGTTGACGATTGTTAACTAATAATTAACATTTTTGTCAAAATATAAACAACCAATAATGAACTTAATAGGATTAATTGTTAAAACTATTCCAATACAATATAACTAGGTTTACTAGTCATAACTGGGAGCACGACCGTAAGTGTGAGTGAGGATTTTGAGGCGATTAGCCAATTCTTCACTCAACGCATTCGGTCGATAGCGCCATTGCCAGTTACCTTCTACGGTACTGGGAAAATTCATTCGAGCATCTGTGTCCAGACCTAAAATATCTTGCACAGGAATAATCGCTTGGTTGGCAATACTACTGAGCGCTAATCGAATTAAATCCCAATGGATGCCTTCTTGGCTGACTGCTCCGCAGTAATTAATTATAATCTGCTTATCTTCACCAGAGAGTTTTTTAAACCAACCCACTGTTGTGTCATTATCATGGGTGCCGGTGTAAACCACACAGTTTTGGATATAGTTAAAGGGTAAGTAAGGATTACTTGATCCCCCACTAAAGGCAAACTGTAAAATTTTCATACCAGGAAACTCGAAGCGTGAGCGTAATGCTTCTACTTCTGGAGTGATAATCCCTAAATCTTCGGCAATAATTGGCAAATTCCCCAACTTGTCTTGAAGTACTTCAAAAAATTCTTTTCCTGGTGCCTTAACCCATTCTCCAGTGATGGCAGTTGTTTCTCCTTGCTTGACTTGCCAGTAGGCCTCAAATCCCCGGAAATGGTCAATGCGCACAATGTCTACATACTCCAAGATAGTTTGGAAGCGTTGTATCCACCATCGGAAGTTATCTGCCTTTAACTGTTCCCAGTTGTAAACTGGATTACCCCACAACTGACCTGTGGCACTGAAATAGTCGGGAGGGACCCCAGCCATGAGTGTGGGTTCTCCAGTGTGGTGATCAATGGCAAAGATTTCCCGATGAGCCCAGACATCAGCACTATCATGAGCCACATAAATTGGGATATCACCAATAATCTGGATCTGGTGATGATTGGCGTACTGTTTGAGAGCTGACCACTGGCAGAAAAACTCAAACTGTAGGTATTTGTAGAAATAAATTTCATCCTGCAATTTCTGCCGCCAATACTCAACTGCTTTGGGTTGAGCCATAGCAATGTCTGTTTCCCAAGTATGCCAGCTACTCTGGTCAAAGGCATCATGAACAGCCATAAATAAAGCATAGTCTTCCAACCAGCTGGCTTTTGCTTGACAAAATTCTGTAAATTTCTGGTGCTCTTGGGGTGAGGCGTTGGCACGGAAGCGATCGCAAGCTTGGTACAACAGGGGCATCTTTGTTTGAATTACCTGATCATAATCCACTGAGTCGAGGGGAAACTCTGGTAAATTGGCAAAGTCTTCATCCAACAGCCGTCCCTGCTTTTGCAATTGTTCTGGGCTAATGAGCAGGGGATTGCCTGCCATGGCTGAGTAAGAGCCATAGGGAGAGTTACCATACCCAATCGGACCAAGGGGCAAGATTTGCCAGTATTGCTGGGCGCTTTCTGCCAAAAAGTCAATGAATTGATAAGCCTGTAAACCTAAGTCACCAATACCAAAGGGACTGGGTAGGGATGTCGGATGGAGCAAAAGACCACTAGATCTCGGAAAAGGCATAAAAAAGCGATCAACAATAGTAAGTAAGCCTTACCAAAAAAATTATAGTTTAAAGCCCCGTCCTTTTAGGAAGGCTTTAAGCTATAATTTAACGTAGCGGTAAAGCGCATATATAAAAAGCGTAGTCGGTCTAGCGGACAGCTTCTGATCCGGAACCCTGGTAGCAAAAATCCTAAATCTTGTACAAACTTGGAAGCTGTAATAAGAGAATTTAAAAATCTCTGCCGGTGCGCTTTGTGTAGGCGAATTAAATTTCCCACGGGCCGCACCGGTTGAAACGCCGCCGGGCAGACTGTGTATGCAATAGTCGGGCAAGTTCATTTTTGCCAAAAGGTTGACATTACTTACGCGCTAGAGTATTAGTAAAATATGGGTACAGGCTGAAAATCCGAGGCGCAACCGGGAGAGAGACCCGCCACTGCAAGGGCGTTAAAGTAGAAATGCCCG
>NZ_CEYLVT010000128.1:0-21168 GCF_982860115.1 Moorena sp. | reverse complement strand
ACGGTTCTGAGGGGGGAACGGAGCCGCGAGGCTCCTTACCTACCCGCCTAATCCTCAAGCCAAAAGACAACGCCGAGAAAATTTTGAATAAAATCAAGATGTTCTTAGCAGAACGCGGGATGGAAATCAGCGCTCGAAAGACCAAGCTAACTAAAGCGACAGATGGATTTGATTTCCTGGGGTGGAATTTCCGCGTCCAGAAAAACGGAAAATTCCGATGTATTCCCTCAGAGGAAAATCACCGGAACATACGCAAGAAAATCAAAGCCATAGTCAACAACTCGAATTATGGTGCTGAAGTAAAAGCCAAAAAGTTAGCCCCCATCGTACGCGGTTGGCGTAATTACCACAGCAGCTGCGACATGAGCAGCGCTCGGGACTCCCTATGGTTCATGAACCAGACCGCAAACCGGAAATTCCGTAAAGAAAAGAAGGTCAACCGGTATAAAGCCAACGAACTATGTAAAAAAGGATTCCCAAAGGTAGGTTACAAACAAAACCAACATGTAAATGTAAAGGGGACTAAGTCACCCTATGATGGCGACCTAGTCTATTGGAGCAATCGGAACTCACGATTATACTCTGATGCTACCTCTGAAGCTTTGAAAAAACAGAACCATTCCTGTGGACACTGTGGTTTAAAGTTCTTAGAAGACGAATCTGTACACCTCCATCACGTCGATGGAAACCACGACAATTGGAAATCTAAGAACTTACTAGCAGTACATCAAAGCTGCCACCAACAGATACACTGAAGCAAAGCGAAAGCTAAGGATATCTAGGAGCCGAGTGAGGGGAAACCTTCACGCTTGGTTCTGAAGGAGAGGTGCTCCCCATAATAGGGGACATCGACTCTAACACAGGCTGACTACAATGCTGCCAAAAACATACTTAATCGAGGTACGGATCAGGAAATCACCCGGTATATGAGTAAAACCGAGGTGCAGGCAGTATTGTTGCGTCGTACCGCGCGTTTCTTGGAAGGGATGGGACTTAGTTTGCTTGATGCAGTTGAGCTTGGATGGATTAATTGCAAGCATAGCAAAACTAAGGCTTTTAAGGAACTCCTGGTCGAGATGCCAGGATCGCCTAGAAAGATGAGTGGAAGGCTTAACTCCAATTGCTGACTACCACTCCTCCCTCAGGCAACAATAAATTGCACCTTGACCGTTTTATACCGGATTATCCCGATTAATGACGGTTTAAGAGTATCTCGCTCTAATTCCATTACCAGCAAGATAGTGGGTCATTTACCGGTATTGGTCATTGGTCAAGCCTCCTGTGTATTTTAAGGATGTAAGCATCCAAGGCTTATTTCAGTTCCGGATGAGTTGTACTTTCTTCGGAAACACCCATGTCATTAATAGTAGCCAGTAGCTGGTAAAGACGGCTAACATCTCGTCGATTGAAGTGGAAAACCAGACGGGGGAGTTCAGCGGTTTCATCAGGTAGTTCTTCTGGTAAAACCTGAGTTTTCTCAATCCGTCCCTGAACCAAGATATCGCTAAAATCCTGATTTAGCTGTTCAACCTCAGCCTCTGACAACTCAGATTTGAGGCGAATAACGAATTGATCTCTGACATAGCGGCTAGAGTGATAAATCCGGTAAAACCGATTAATTGTTTGGTAAGCCACATCTAAGTTATCTGTGATGGTATAGAGACTGGAATCTGAGGGCCTGATCAAACCCCGTTGCATGAGGTGCTTTTGAATATAAGCATCCCAATCTTTCCAGTAGGTGCCACCAGGTTTATCAATCAGTACTAAAGGAGTTGGTTCTAATCGTCCTGTCTGACAAAGGGTTAAAGACTCAAAGGCTTCATCCTGAGTACCAAAGCCACCAGGAAATAAGGTAAGCGCATCCGTTTCCTTGATAAAAAATAGCTTGCGAGTGAAAAAATACTTGAACTCAATCAGCTTGGGATCCCCTGCAATAAACGAATTTGCGTCGTTCTCAAACGGTAGTTGAATATTCAGACCAAACGAATGCTTAGAGCCAGCACCTTTGTTTCCTGCCTCCATAATGCCACCACCAGCACCAGTCATTACCATAAATCCCTGCTGGGTTAAATGATAGGCAAATTCAGCTGCCAGCTGATATTCAGGAGTATTTGGAGCAAGGCGTGATGAACCGAAAATGGTAACTTTACGGACATGACGATAGGGATAAAAAACTTGAAATGCCCGCTCCATATCTTCTAGAGAAGCGGTGATTATTTTCCAGTCCAGACGGTCAATTTCTTCCCCAGTTAGTCGCACTAGCACTGCGAGAGACCGTTTGATCCATTTACGATTTTCTAGATTAGGAAGCTGGTCAATCAGTGTTACTAAATCCGTTGACAGTGAGTTGAAGCCATCCACAGAAGGAGATAGAGTCATATCGTATCCAGTTGACTACTTATCATTAAAGGTTTTTCGTCAATTGAAAATTGAAAATTGAAAATTGTCAATAGTCAATGCGGTGCGACCCGTGGCGATTTTAATTCGACGACTGTAAGCGCACCGAGAGGAATTAGCAATTAACAATTAACAATGAACAATTAACAATTTCCATGAATACGAAGTGATTAAACAGACTCGATATTATTCCCTCGACTTATCACGAACACCTTTAACAATCCGAGATAGTTCGCTCTTTTCATCGAGGGGAATACGAGTGGGAGAACCACTGATAATTCGTTCGTAATTGCGGAAGGAATCCTTAATTTCTGGTCCATCCTTACTGATAGTGTACTCTCTGATTCCTGTATCATGCCAAGAGCCACGCATTTTAAATACATTGATAGCACGGGACATTTCACCACGAATTTCCACATACTGTAACATTATAATTGTGTCAGTAATTGTAGAAATATGGGAATCGGTAATGGAGTGAGCTCCCATAAACTTATCTGTGGTATTGGTAAAAAAGCCAGTAATTTCTTCTTGCTTCGCATAGCCCGTCACACCAATCACAAACTGCCGAAACGCATTGTTGCTCACTCCCCGCGCTAAAGCAGAAAGAGAGTCGATGGCAATGCGAGAGGGTTTAAATTCAGCAATTTCTGTTTTAATCCGTTGTAAGTGGTCTTCTAACCCCGCTGATTCTGGATAAGAACAAAGAATTTTTAATAAACCCTTTTGTTCCATTTCCTCAAAATTAATGCCCCAAGACGATGCATTACGAGATAGCTGAGCCCGAGATTCTTCGTAAGCAAAAAGAATGGCGCGATCACCTTGTATGCAAGCATTTTGGATAAACTTGCTCACTAACAAGGTTTTGCCAGTACCTGTGGCACCCGTTGCCAGGATAATGGAATCCTTGAAGAAACCACCACCACACATAACATCAAGAGTGTTGATTCCAGAAGAGACTCTGGCCATGGAAGACCGTTGAGTCAGTCGCATTGCTCCTAAGGGGAAGATATTGATCCCTTGATCCGTAATCGTAAAGGGATATTCTCCTTTCATATGGGTAGTACCCCGCAGCTTGAGAATTTCTATAGTACGGCGTCGGCGTTCCCCTTCCAGGACATTACGGACAATAACCACATTATCCGAGACAAACTCTTCCACCCCAAATCTAGCTACTGGTCCATACTCTTCAACTCGCTCTGTGGTCATAATGGTAGTTACGCCAATGTTTTTCAGGCGTGCCACTAGGCGAAAAATTTCTCGACGTACTACCGAAGCAGCATCATACTGCTGAAAGATGGCAGTGATTGAGTCAATGGAAACTCGCTTGGCTTTGTATTTGTGAATGGCGTACTGAATACGTTCGATCAGGGCAGACAGGTCGAAGTTGCCGACAATGTCCTGTCCTTCTGGATCCGGGGAAGCATCCAGAATAAATAGCTTGCCTTCATTAACTAGTTTATTTAGCTCCCAACCAAAGCTCGATGCATTTTTGATGATATCCGTGGGTGATTCTTCAAATGTAACAAACACACCAGCTTCATCAAAATTGCTAATGCCGTTGTAGAGAAATTGAACGGCTAATAGAGTTTTTCCAGTGCCAGACGTTCCACTGACCAGGGTGGTTCTACCAGATGGTAAACCCCCATGAGAGATCTCATCGAAGCCTTCGATCATTGTCCGTATTTTCTGGACACCGACCGTTGTTACTGAGTTTTGATATTGTTCATTTTGATTCAATTGATTCATATTGGTCGTAAGTAAATGTTCTTAATCAAAAAAAAAGTTTGTTTAATGGTGTTGCTGACTTGCTAAATCTTCACGCTTTAATCTAAAATGGTATAATCTATTTAGAAATCCAAATCTCCTTCACGGAGTTCTTCATAAAGCAAATCTAAGCCGATCAAGACTTTTTCTCGATCTGAGAGGTCCCCAATGATTTTTCGTACAGGAGGCGGTAAAACTTTGGCCAAGGTTGGTGTTGCCAAAATTTTATCTTCCTCAGCTAGTTGGGGGCTCTTAAGAACATCAATTACTTTGAGAGCGTAAACCCCTTGGAATTCCTGTTCGAGAATAGTTTTCAGTGTTCTCAAAGCCCTGACGGAGTTGGGGGTGTTCCCAGCTACATAAAGCTTGAGAACATAGGTTTTTTTATAGGAACTCATAGGCTCGTAAGTTTAGGAGAAGATGGGTTAAAGGTCAATACAAGGGATCAAGGAACTCAAGGAAACGGTTTTTTAGGAGAGCCTCCCATCAAGCTTACTACTCAATGTTGATCCGATTATGCTGATCTTACAGTTCTCTGGGGATGGAGCGGCGATACATTTCACCTAAATGAGCAATCACGTCGATTAACGTCAGGCGATAATCAAGCAGTATATCCTCTCTACGCCCTTCCAGCTGCAACTGTTTGGAAAATTCATCCATCAGTTCCATATGAATTTCTACAATCTTAGATATAGAAATATCCGCAAAAAACACTTGTTCTACAAAATGATCGATGTCTTGGTTTAGAGTATCTCCCGGAGCAAAGTACTGTAGAACAATTTGACGATACTCTGATCTTAAGTGTTCTAACAGCTCATCCCTATCGTTGAGAGATAGATTACGGAAAAAAAGCTGAGGATTTCTCTTGTAGTACACACCAAGGTATCCGAGTCTTTCCCTGAGCTTTTCAGCTAACCGGTGCTGCTGCTTACTCAAGAAACTGTAATTAGCTACTGCGAGGGTAGGATAAACCGGGTCATCTGACCTGGGTAAGTTACAGGCGGGAGCCAGAGACAAAAACCCGGTGATCGCCTGTTGGATGAAATTGCCAATCTCAGGTAATTGCTCAATAGTAAGTTCCACTTCTGCCGGATGGAACAGATGAGCCCTGGATCTAGTGGTGAATTTATGGGTCGTCTGGTTATAAGGCAGCTGTGGATTGCTGTCAACCCTAGAGGGGATTTCTGAGGAGTCCGACCGCAAAAATACTGCAGGTAAGGTGGTTCCTTGCAGGTACAAGTAGTGGATCACCTTGGGAAGTGTGTCGGTATCCTGCAATACCAAACAATCAAGATCCTGTTTATGTTGCTCAACCACCTCAAAAAATTCAGATTCTGAACTAGTAGAGTGTATAATATAATGTTCGCTACCCAAAACCTGACAAAGGGATTGAGCTAGGGAATCAGAACTGATCAGGGTACATATGGTTAGTTGGGAAAGCAACACAACAGGTCTGGAATAACAAACTGGTTACTCTTACTATATAAGAGTACTTAAACCAGTAATATTTTAACATTTTTTTTAACAATCAGCTTAATATAAATTAAATTAAATTGAAACAGTCTGATAATTGTAATTAATTTTGATTTCGCGCCTCACTATATCCCCAGTGTTGAGCAGTATATTGAAAAGTACTTGCTCTTCAAGCATTAGGGGATAGCCCTAGCCCTGTTGGGCTTGAGTTAATTCCTTTGTTGCTACTTTAGGAGGATGTGTTGCTACTGTAGCGCTCAACCGCTGTTGAAGCTAGATTGGTTATGCCCATGCCTACTCCCAGTATCCAAAAATTTGCCCAGCTAGTTCCTGTTTGTCAAAGTACCTCTGAGTTGGCTACTCTGCTAGATATTTTTAATGGTTCAAGGCATGACTCGATTGTGGTAGTCAGCGAACAGCAATATCCTGTGGGAGTAGTGAACCTAAGGCAGATCATGCCTCACCTGCTTTCCTTAGCTAAGGTAGGTAGCTCAGGAACAACAATGACAACTGGTTTTCTTCACAAACCACTATCTTGGGTAGAGCCAAACATCATTGAACCCATAACTATCCTACCAGGTAAGCTGAGTCTAAACCAATTCTGGTACTACCTACAAGACAATGGAAGTAGGGAGGGGGGGTTAGGGGAGTTGAGCAGCAACTGGGATAGAGAATTTAACCAATTCCCCATCCGAGATCAGGAACAGTGGGCATTAGTAGATGGGGACCAGAAATTTATCGGACTCCTTAACAGTTGGCTGCTGTTAAAATCATTAGCATCCACATTCACCCAACAACGTTCTGAATCGATAGTAAAGCGTACTCAACCCAAGGGACTGAACCCTAATCCCCTCAGGACTCACCACCCAGACTATGGATTAACAGCCAAGAGTTCTTGGGTCAATTCCCTAGGATTATCATCTCGAATCAACTCAGGACTGAAAACTCAGGAGGAAGCCGTCACTAAAACTGCCCAGTTCAAGGGCATTAACCCATTAGTCCAACTGTTAGAACAACTGCCATTACCCCTAAGCATACAAACCTCGACGGGAAAAGTTTTAGTCCAGAATCTGACCTGGCGTGAGCAGATTGAGAAATCATCCGAGGGGAATCTGGCAAATGCTAGCACCACAGGAACTAAAAATACTACCTCTGCCCAGAAAAACCCTGGAGCTAGGGAAAAGATCCCCTACCGTTCTCCTTACAATCGTTTGCTATCCAATGATGTACCGAGGGAAGTCAGTCAGGAAGGTTTGAACCAATCGATGGAACAGTCAATGGAATCGATAGACTTCCAGTGGCGTCAGCCTGATACCCAGAATTCCTCAACCTTTCATAACGAATCTGCTCCGACCTCTCCAGGACAATGGCCATTATCTGTGGGCAATGTTTGTGACCAGGGAGACAAAACCTCTGAACAAGCTGCTGTTGGGCAATACTGTGCTCTTGATACTCCCTATCAAGCAGCAACCACTATTCACGAGCGCGTGCTACTGTTTTCACAAGCAGTGAAGAAAACCGGGGGAAACCATACCCGGTGCCGGGAAACCGCTGCACCAACTGACTTAACTCTTTCAAACAGCCAGGAGCAGGTATTCTCGTTTGTCAAAATTCCTCTGTCACCTTCTGTCGCTGCCCTTTGGGAGGGAGGACTAGAAACTGGCAGTTGTGAGCCTAAGGTCGCTTTTGACTATTCGAGATCTCCAATCTCTAGGTCTGAGCCACCCGACTCTCAATTATACCTAGTCTTGGCTCAAGATACCACAGAGCAACGACTTTTTGCCCAAGAACTGGCAGCAAAAAATGCTGATTTAGTGCAACTCAACCGACTCAAAGATGAGTTTTTAGCTTGTATTAGCCATGAACTGAAAACACCAATAACTGCGATTTTGGGTTTGTCAACTTTGTTGAAAGACCAAGCCCTAGGGGAACTCAATCAACGTCAATCCCGTTATGCCCAGTTAATTTATCAGAGTGGGCGTAAGCTAATGACCGTGGTCAACGATATTCTCGATTTGACCCGTATGGAGACTGGTCAACTGAAACTTACCCTCGAACCGGTGCCAATTCGGACTGTATGCGATCGCGCTTATGACCAGGCTCGCTCTGAGATAGACTCAAAACACTCGGAGGAGAACAATCGAGATTATCCCACAAAATTCACCTTAGAGATTGAACCGGGTTTAGAGATGCTGATTGCTGACGAGTTGCGTTTACGGCAAATGTTGGCCCATCTGTTTTCTAATGCCCTTAAGTTTACCGATGGCAGTGGTGAAATTGGTCTGAAGGTCAATTGGTGGCAAGGTTGGATTGCTTTCACGGTCTGGGACACTGGCATTGGTATTCCTGCCGATAAACAGCACTTGATCTTTCAGAAATTCCAACAGCTGGAAAAGCCTCTGACTCGTAGCTTTGAGGGGACTGGTCTGGGATTAGTCTTAACACAACATCTAGCTCACTTGCATGGTGGAGATGTCTCGTTTATTTCCAAGGCAGGGGTCGGTAGTCAGTTTACCCTACTCTTCCCCCCCTGTCCTCCCCACGCTTCATCTGATCAATTGGACAATTGGGATGAGCAACTATCAGAGATTGCACCAATGGCAACCTCTCACCCCCCATCTTCGACGCCCAACCGTTTAGTGTTAATTGTGGAAGCTGTACCTCTTTACCTGGAAGGATTGACGGAACAGCTCAAGAGTTTAGGCTATTGGGTAGTGGTTGCCCGCTCTGGTACGGAAGCCATCGAAAAAGCCCGCCGTTTACAACCCTATGCTATCTTACTCAATCCCCTACTACCAAAACTTTCTGGTTGGGATGTCCTAACACTGCTAAAGTCGGATGCCCAAACTAATCACATCCCGGTTTTGGTCACAGCCACCCAGGCTGAAAAACAGCAGGCAACCCACAACAAAGCTGATGGTTTCTTAAGTTTGCCGGTACAAGAGGAAGCATTACGAGAAAACCTTTCTCGCCTGGCTAAAGACGAGAGTAATACCAGTAGTGTGCTAACGATTCTCTATCTCAATCCTGGTGATGGGCGAAAAGGCTATTATATAGATTCCTACCAGAACTCTGACTCGTCTGCACTGACTGATGAGTTAACTTCACTATTGAGTCTAGAACACTTAGACCTGAATTATCGGGTACTCGAAGCCGATGATTTCGATCAAGCTGAGTTATTGAGTCGGGTTTGGAATCCAGATGTGATTGTATTAAATGGTGCTCGACTGATCAACCCTTTAATATACTTGAATCAGTTTTCATCATATCCAAGCTTGAGTACTTTACCACTAGTAACCCTGGATCACCAAACTACAGAAGCAGCTAATCAAGTAACTGGTCTTTCGGTCTATCCCTGTTTAGCACCAAATAATCAACAAAAGATGGCTGCCATACTGCAAGTCATTCAAGTGGCAGCTGGAATCAGTTGCAAGCCTACCATTTTAGTGATGGACACGGGGGAGCAGAGAACAAAGTTTAGGGGTAATCCGTTACAGGTTAACAGGTTGAACGTTGAATCGTCTCACTTATCCTACGGATTTTCTCTGGGAGGAAAATCATCAACATCTTGGCTACAGGCACTGATTCAATACTTACAAACTGCTGGTTATTCTAGCTTACTTGCCTGTTCTTGGGCAGAAGTATACCGTCAAGTTCAGGGAAAAAGTGTGGACTTGCTGCTGATTCGATTAACAGATCTCACTAATCCTTTAGAACATTCCCAAGGATTGATAACTCTTGCTCAATTACCAGAGCGACCACCAATTCTGGTTTTGGATCATCGATTAGACGCTAATCAGCATGATCCAGTAATCAAGAGTAGTAACAGTAGTAACTCCAATGCTCAGTTGGAGTTGCTGCTTAAGAAAATTGCTACTCAGATTGTACACTGGCATTCTCAGTCAATGACCCAGTTATTAAAGCAGATTAAGCAGGTCATGAACCCAACCCTTTAAAGGAGTGAGATGCAAGTCGGTCATATTATCTGACACCGTGATTGTCCATCCAGTATTAGAGACACTTGTTGCGAACCACCGCAAATCAATGATTATGGCGTGAGCCTTCTTTCCAAATTCAAGCTAATATGGAGAAGACAGCTCCTATCCACCCAAAGTTATTTTGATTTTGATCACGTTTACCTTAGCATTTATAGTTAATCACAGTTAATATTTGTTGCTAATTAATAGCGTAAGGGTTAATTACTTTTACTAAAATTAATCAGAGTTTGTTTAAAACTTGTTTAAAACGTAATAACAATAATAAAACTCAAAATGGCAAAGGCAAACCCAAAAACTATAAACGATTGACAAAAGGATGATTATCTAGTAATACGTTTTGGAAAAATAAGTCCCAATCTCTAGTATGGCTTATGGTTAATGAATCGAGCGATCGCTCTATCATCTAAGTTGCTCGAAAGTATTTAGTTGAATTGAAAGAGTTTTAAATAGTAAGTAAGAGTAAGTAAGTTTTTAAAGGAGGTAGACCATGAAACGTCTTGTGGTATGTTGTGATGGAACATGGCAAGAGTTATCAAGTACTTACCCAAGCAATGTGGTTAAGATTTCTCAGGCCGTTAAACCATTGGGTAGTGACGGAGTTCTACAAATCGTATTCTACGATGAGGGAATTGGCACAGAAGACTCTCTGAAGAGCAAGGTTTTCGGTGGGGCTTTTGGAAGAGGGATTGATACCAAGATCCAGGATGTTTATCGCTTTCTTTGCTTAAACTACGCCCCTGGTGACGAAATCTACCTATTCGGTTTCAGTCGTGGGGCTTACACCGTGCGCAGTCTCGCTGGAATGATTTATAACTCAGGCTTGCTATCCCGCTCCGAGATTCCTAAAGCTCCGGAAGCCTACGAACTGTACCGTTCTCGGGCTACCAATCCTGATGATAAAGAAATGGTGGAATTCCGCCAAAAATACGGAGAACGTGTTCCCATTACCTTACTTGGCTGCTGGGACACGGTCGGTTCCCTTGGTATCCCTAATTTATCCCCCTTGTTGCGGTTTGACAAAAGGGTCAACGAAAAGTACAGATTCCACGATACCTCTTTGAGTCCGATTATTGAGCATGGGTTGCATGCTGTATCCATTGATGAGCAGCGCAAAGTCTTTGACGTGACCCCAATGGACAAAAGCCACCTTTCCCAAACCCAGGTTGTTCGTGAAGTATGGTTTCCAGGGGTTCACGGCTCCGTCGGTGGTGGCTCCCAGCAACAGAGCGGTTTGTCCGACTGCGCACTGCAGTGGATGATCGACTCAATCGGCAAGATCGGTCTTGGTCTTGAGTTTGACCCAAGCGCAATTCCCACTGGTATCAACCTTAACTATGAAATTGATTTCAACAATGATCTGGGTATATTCAAGTTCACAGGGCGCAAGCTAAGAGAGATTTCTGATAACTTTGATGACCTTCACGACAGTGTAATAGAACGCTGGCTGAGGCGGCCAGATTATCGACCGAGCAATCTGGATCAAAAGCACGGCTCCAGACTCAATCAACTATTATAACAGAAACAACAGAAGTAAAATAATGATGTCAATTTTGCTTGACTAGTCAACAGCTAATAATTAGTAATTTGTTATTTGAATAAAATTGTGAAGTATGAAGTGTGAAAAATAAATTTTCAATTTTTAATTTTAGAGTTATCAACAAAAACTTGTTTTGAAACCCGAATGAGTTTATAGGGACCAAGACTAGCTAAGGTAGTATATTGCTCAGGTTTTAGCTTGGCTTTCTTTAGCCTTTTATTCCTAGCTAACATCAAAACTGAGGGAGGTGAAGGCTGAGTCACTGCTATTTCTTTCATGTAATTTCGTGCTTTTTTGCCTTTGCTCATGTAGGTGACGGGTTGCTGGGTGTAAAAAACCACACTGGGTTTTTTGAAACCAATCATAATCAATTCTTCTGACGATTGCTTTTCTTGAACAGCAATGGCAGATAATTGCCGTAGGGGTAATTGACGCACTTGATCCACTAACAATAAAGTCGGGGTCAACACGAAAATAAGAAAGGCTAAAAATCCCACTAGGTTGACTATCCATACCCCAAACAACCAACGTCGCCACAGCAATAGTGCTGCTACAATAGCAGTTAAACTCCAAATAATACCTCCCCTCACCATTAAGCCGGATTCTTGCAACTGCTCCGGTAAGTTGGGTGCTGCTGGTCCACTACCGATATATTCCGGAGCCAAGAAAATAGCAGTGGCAAGGGCAATTAACAACAAGAGGTTAAATAAGCTACTGAGTAGCATCGATGGGGAAAGGGGCAGAGGGGCAGACCAGGAAAGAGTACTAGTATAGGTGAGTTGGTCACTCCACAATAAAGCCAAAAGAATGGCGGCAGCTGGAATTAGGGGTAGGACATAGCTTGGTAGTTTCGTGGCAGCAATGGTAAAAAAGCCGAAAATCCCTATAAACCAGAACAGAGCAAATAAACCCAAATGAGTAGAACGGGGTGAGTTACGCCACCGCACCCGCCGCCAAAATTTTAGTCGTGCGATCGCAAAGGGCAAGTAGCTCGACCAAGGGGCAAAAGCTATCAGTACTACTGGAAAATAAAAATACCAAGGCCCAGCGTGGCGGTTAACGGTGCGAGTAAAGCGTTGAATATTGTGATATCCAAAAAACGAGTCGATATAGGCTTGCCCATTGGCTAGGGTTACTAATAGATACCAAGGTAGTGTCAGAGCCAAAATAATCAAAATGCCTCTAAATAAGCACATTTCCTGCAATACTTCCCTGCCATTTCCCAGGTAAAGCAGAAAACCACCAATAATTACTGTGGGTAGAACGATACCGACTGGTCCTTTGGTAAGGATAGCTAGAGCAATGAGCACATAACAGGCTAGGTACCAAGGGCAAGGGTATTTGTGAGGGGGTGAGGGGCTTTTAGCAACAGTTGTTTCGCTGTTTCCGAGCTCCTGTGCTCCTGTGCTCCTATGGTTTCGATGGGCATACCCTAGAAAAAAGGTTAGTAATGTACCACCCACACAGCCGCTGAGTAGCATATCTGAGACACCGGTTCTTGCCCAGATAATGGTTTGAAGATTCACTGCCATCAGGGTCGAACCAATCCAGGCACAGAGCCACAACTGCCGCTGGAGATAGGAAGGGTTGATTTTGCTATCCCTGTGCTGACTAGAATCTAGATCAGGGGTAAAGGCACCAGGACGGGAAATCCCATAAGATCGTAGGGTGTAAAAGGCTAATCCAGTTAATGCGATCGCACTCAGGGCTGACGGCAGTCTTACTGCCCATTCATTCACCCCAATCAACCGGTAACCAATTGCCATCAACCAGTAGATTAGGGGGGGTTTATCAAAGCGAGTCTCACCATTGAAATAAGGGGTAATCCAGTCACCTGTCACCGTCATCTGGCGAGCCGCTTCAGCAAACAAGGGTTCAGTTTCATCTACTAAACCGATGTTGCCCAAATTCCACAAAAAAGCTAGCCAGCTGATCAGGAGTAACCACAGAATAGAAAGTGTCCAGATGGTGGTGGGATGCTGTTGCCAAGATTGCCACCAATTTTTCAACCTATTAGCTAACGTAAACTTCATCAATGGGCTAGGGGGTGATTGAGGTCTAGCAGGCTATCATGATTCCAAAAAGGGATAGCATGGTCTACACGTGTGTTATTCTTGTTTCAATGAGTGTAGTAGATGCAGAATACCCGTCTTAATAATTTAGTTGATTTTTTATGGACGCGGCTGGGGCTATGGTTTGCTAATCCATGGCGACGCCTGTCGATGGTCCTGATTAGCTTTCTGTTTGGCTTCTTGGTAGGACAAGCCCTGTGTACTACAGCAGGAACTGGCCAGGAATGGATAAGATCTGGGATCTTGATTATTTTTACAGAAGCAGTTAACCGGTTGATTTATAGCGGTAAATTTCCAAAAGGCAAATTAAATCAAACCGTTGACCGGGTTTCATGGTTGGCAGATCTAGTCAATGCTTTTAAGATTGGTCTGGTATACAGTATGTATTTAGAAGCCTTCAAGCTTGGCTCTTAAAATAGTAATCAGTTATTAATCAGTTCGTAATCAGTTCGTAATCACGATCACTGCTGAATCCTTAGAAGGGAGATATCCCATGCAACTACTGACCGACAAGGGATAAATGATAAGTCACACCAAGAGCGTTGGTCAAATTCTAGAGCAGTGGGTATCAGGACAAACACCAAATCCCCTTGAATCTCAGCAACTGTTGGCTTTTGAACTGGCTGATCACCTAAAGGCAAAGGCGTTTGGCATCACAGAGGATAATGGTGAACAGGTAATCCAAATGCGATCGCATTTGTTTGAGATAGTCTACCCAGATATTCTCGCTCTACGGTATTTTGAAACTACTCCTGAAACACAGCAAAAGACTCTCTTATGCCTCTGGAACCTCTGGCTTCCTTTAGCCATGGCGTTGGTATCCTATCGTAAACAGTTGGGACGTCCTTTGATTCAAGGCATATTAGGAGGGCAGGGTACCGGGAAAACTACTCTAGCCGCAGTCTTAAGTGTGATTCTCCAAAAATTAGGCGACAGCACTCTCAGCCTGTCTATCGATGACCTCTACAAAACCTACAAGGAGCGACAACAGCTTCAAGAACAAGACCCCAGGCTGATCTGGCGTGGCCCCCCTGGCACTCATGATGTTGAGCTGGGTTTACAGCTATTAGACCAATTACGATCCCCTTCCTCTACCCCACAAATCCTCGTGCCTCGGTTTGATAAGTCAGCTTTTGGGGGGGCTGGAGACCGAATCACTCCAGAGGTGGTCGAAAGTATTGATATTGTATTGTTTGAAGGGTGGTTTGTTGGGGTTCGACCCATTGAGCCAGAAGTGTTTGATGGCTCCCTTCCAGAACCCATTCAGACCCTGGAAGACCGAGAGTTTGCTCGGGATATGAATCAGCAACTGAAACGTTATGTACCCCTCTGGGAACGATTAGACCGATTGATGGTACTCTACCCTACTGACTACCGACTCAGTCAGCAATGGCGACTACAGGCAGAGAAACAGATGATTGCTCAGGGTAAGTCCGGGATGGGAGATAAACAAATTAGAGATTTTGTCAACTATTTTTGGAAAGCTCTCCATCCAGAATTATTCATTACACCCTTGACTAGAAACCCAAATCTAGTAGAGTTGGTCGTTGAAATTAATCCTGACCACACACCTGGTGTGATTTATTCACCAGGGTATACTGGTTAGCATGGATCCAACAAGCGGGTGATCGGACTCGAACCGACGACGTCCAGCTTGGGAAGCTGACATTCTACCACTGAATTACACCCGCAAGCCTTTAACTATTTCTTTAACTATTATTTAACTATTATTGGTATTATACCACTTCTTAATTGGGTCAGGTACTTGACTCCATTGAGAATTGCTAGATCAAGTCCGCAAAAATACTCATTATAAAAAAGATTGATAGGGAGATGGGGAAGATTTTTATTAAGGTTAATTACCTGGACATGATCTGATCGGGGCTTTCAGCTTGGGTTTTTGGTAAGCTGAAGACAAATATTAGCGTTCCCCATTTCTGCTGATATAGCGCCCAAGGATTACCTAGTTTAGATCTCAGAGTTTAGATCTGAGGCGTTAACCCTAAGGGACCGATACAAAAGGTTAAACTACCAAAAATTGAATTCTACCAAACTAGTAAAACTAAGCCAGTGTTATGGGAATACTGGACTAGGTCTTAGCATTTAAGTCAATCAAAAATCATGTTTAACACTACTGAAATTCTAATTAACGCCTTTGTTAGAAGACTCCGAGAAGGCTACCGCCGAACTTACGGGGGACTCAACCCTGACAACGAAGATATAATTGCTTGGGCTGGCAGCATGGCGATGGAAAATATTGCCAACAGTGATGCCCTCTATCACGATGTGGAACACTCCATCCTAGTTACCCTCGTCGGACAGGAGATTTTGCGAGGCAAACATATTCGGGAAGGTGGTGTAAGTCCTGATAAATGGTTACACTTTATCATTTCTTTGGCATGTCATGATATTGGCTATGTTAAAGGAGTATGTCGCCAAGACCAAGAAAATAAACGACTCTACGCTACTGGTCAAAATGGGGAGATGGTTCATTTACCCCAAGGGTCTACCGATGCTGCTCTGACTCCTTATCATGTCGATCGGGCAAAATTATTTATTGATGAGCGTTTTGGTGGTCACAACCTGATTGATGCCGAGTTTATCAAGCACAACATTGAACTGACTCGTTTCCCTGTGCCTAAGCAAGGGGATCATCAAGATACAGGTAACTATCCTGGATTGATTCGCGCCTCTGACTTGATTGGTCAACTGAGTGACCCACGCTATCTCAAAAAAACTACTGCTTTGTTCTATGAGTTTGAAGAAACTGGATTTAACAAAGCCATTGGGTACCGCCATCCTGGAGATCTGCGGGAAGGCTACTCTAAGTTTTACTGGAATGGGGTATATCCTTATATTCAGGATGCCTTGCGTTACCTATCCTTAACTCAGGAAGGTAAACAAATTACGGCTAATCTCTTCTCCAATGTGTTTGTGGTTGAACACTCAGAAAATCATAATGGAATGGTGAAAATGACACAAAAGGTTAATGTATAGCAGTTCCCAATGGGGTGAGGTACTTAGGCTCTTGGGTTTTAGGGAACAGGGAATAGGGAATAGGGAATAGGGCAAAAATCCTGTGTCCCTCATTACTATGAAAAATGCTATATAACCAGAAGCTATTAAAGGTAAAGGCTTCCCGGTGAACGGTGTTGGGTCAAGGGTGTTGGCTCAAGGATGGTTGCACCAGATTTCGATACCATCTTATTAATATGGGGTATGGGCTTGCACATAGCTAATGTACGGACGCCCATACTAATATCCATGCTTTTAAGACCTATACTAAGTAAACGCGAGGTGCTTTTCGCCCTTTCGGAGTCAGAATCCTATGAACTGGTGGCAAAAACTTACCAAGAACCCTCTCGCCCGTTTTGGGGCATTGCTACTATTGACCTTTTATCTAATTGTCATTGCAGCAGATGTTGTTGCTCCCTACGATCCTTATGTGTCTCAGCCAGATGGTTCCCTGCTACCACCTACCAAGATCTACTGGCGTAACCAGCAAACCAAAAAGTTTATTGGTCCCCATGTCTATCCCACAACCCAAGGACCAACGGATTTAGAGACAGGCGATCGCAAACTAAATGTAGACTGGCAAAAGCCTTCCCCAGTGGGTCTATTTGTTCCAGGTCGGGAGTATAAGTTGTTTGGAGCGATTCCCTTCAACCGTCACCTGTTCGGTACAGTGGGTGAGGGGAAGATTAATCTATTAGGTACCGATGAGCAAGCACGTGATCAGTTTAGTCGCTTGGTGTATGGGGGTCGGATTAGTCTTAGTATTGGTCTAGTCGGAATTGCGATCTCCTTTCCCCTTGGTCTAATCATTGGGGGAATTTCCGGCTATTTCGGTGGCTGGGTCGATGGGATCATCATGCGTCTGGTAGAAGTTTTGATGACTATTCCTGGTATCTACCTACTCGTCGCCTTAGCTGCTGTGCTACCACCTGGTCTAACTAGTGCCCAACGGTTTTTGTTAATTGTTCTGATTACGTCGTTTATTAGCTGGTCTGGCTTAGCACGAGTGATTCGAGGACAGGTGTTATCGATTAAGGAGCGGGAATTTGTCCAAGCTGCCAAAACTATGGGGGCGAATCCCTTTTATATCATTGTACGCCACGTTCTGCCCCAGACAGCTTCCTATGTGATTATATCAGCAACCTTGGCAGTTCCTGGTTTCATTGTGGCAGAGTCGGTGCTGAGTTTAATTGGGTTGGGAATTCAGCAACCTGACCCGTCCTGGGGAAATTTGTTGTCTTTGGCAACCAATGCCTCAATCATCGTGCTACAGCCTTGGTTGATTTGGCCGCCAGCACTGCTGATTATTCTGACGGTGTTGGCGTTTAATTTACTTGGGGATGGCTTGCGGGATGCTCTCGATCCCAGAAGTTTACAGCGCTAGCTATTGGAATACTCAAAGGGGAAGGATCGGTCGAATGTAGAAAAAGCCTTTTTTTCTGGGTTCAATCATAAGCCTTGCTCCCCTTGAGCAATAACCCTTAGCAAAATAGTCCGAAAGATTCAGAATAAGGCAATATTTATTATGTCTGTGAATAACTATTACACCCTTGGTCGTTCTGGATTGCGCGTCAGTCGCCTAGCTCTTGGAACAATGACTTTTGGTACTGAGTGGGGCTGGGGATCAGACCGTACAACCGCCAAAACCCTATTTGATAATTATGTCGAAGCAGGTGGTAACTTTATTGATACCGCCGACCTTTATACCAATGGGACGAGTGAAACTTGGTTAGGAGAGTTTATTGCTGAGCGTAATTTGCGGGACTTGATGGTGATTGCTACCAAATTTTCCTACAACGGAGAACCTGGCAATCCTAATGCTGGGGGCAATGGGCGTAAAAATATTATGCGTGCAGTGGAAGGGTCCCTCAAGCGTTTAAATACTGACTATATTGATCTCTACATATTACATACCTGGGATAGAATTACGAGCGCTGCAGAGGTGATGCGTACCCTAGACGATCTAGTTCGCTCTGGTAAGGTGCGTTATATCGGTCTTTCTGATGTTCCTGCTTGGTATGCTTCTCGTGCGCAAACTATTGCGGAGTTGAGAGGGTATGAAACGTTATCCACGCTGCAATTAGAATATTCCCTGGTAGAACGGAATATTGAACATGAGTTTGTCCCTCTTGGTACAGAACACGGTATGGGAATTATGGTGTGGAGTCCCCTTGCTAGTGGTTTACTCAGTGGTAAATATCGCCCTAGTGAAGATGGTGGAATGGGTGAAGGTCGCTTACAAGCGATGAAAGAGTCAAATAATCCAGCTTTTCAAAAGTTTAGCGTCCGCAATTGGAAAATTGTGGCAGAGTTAGAAGCTGTGGCAACAGAGGTAGGACGCAGTATGGCTCAAGTAGCAGTAAATTGGGCGGCTAACCGACCTGGTATTGCTTCGGTGATTATTGGTGCGACTAAACCCCATCAGCTTCAGGATAATCTACAGGCATTAGATTTTACCCTGAGCGAGGAGCATTTAATGCGTCTTAATCAGGTAAGTACTCCAGAATTAAAATTTCCCTATAGTTTCTTTGGTTCGGAAATTCAAGCCATGCTTCATGGTGGGCTTACCGTGGGTGATAAACCTAAAAATTACTATCCCGTAATTGAGACTAGCGGTGGGGGTGCGGGTGTTGATAGTGATGCTGAATAAATGGTAGTGATAAATAGGTAGTGATCCCAAATTATTGGGGTCTTAAATAAGTAACTTTTTATAGCAATGGAAGTATAGTTTAGGACATACTAAGTAGGTTGTGCAAAAAAAAATATGTTCTAAGCTTTGCTTCCATTGCTATAGTAAAATTTATATAAAAAAACATACAAAAATTAATTAGTATTTTATAAATAAAATGCTTACGGTTTTATTAGGTCATTAATACATGTTTATAACTACCGTTCTGGCGACGATAAAGACTTTACAAAAGACTTAGTTTCGAGAAAAAAAATATTTTTTGTTTCTTTATAAGAATCGACAATTCCTTGTCTGTTTCTTTACAGTCCATGTGGCAAGACAGTACCAGTTAGAAGAGACATAGGGACTGGGGACATGAAAGCATTATCACTGGAAAGTGTTACGGCAGCATCTAATCTACCGAAGGAGTCACCTCCTCAGGAGTATCGGAGTGAGTATCCCTTCCGGACACTACTTTATCTGTACCGCCAAGACCTAGGTAAAATCGGACTGTCGATGGCGGTTTATGTGATCAAACATAGTCCGGAATGGATCAGACCATTGGTGATTGCTAATGTAATTGATATTATTTCCAACCCAAGCACTCACCCACTGTCGGAGTTATGGATTAATGGTGCTATCTTAGGGATTTCTATACTGCAAAATATCCCCACCCATTACTTACACATCCGGTTTATGAGTCTGGCGACTCGCAACATGGAGTCGAATCTGCGCTCACTAATCACCCAGCAGCTGCAACTGCTTTCGATTGGGTTCTACAAAAATAACAGCAAGGGAGCACTACAAACCAAACTGTTGCGGGATGTGGAACAAATTCAAGGGTTGGCGACAACCCTGTTCCAGTTTGTCCCTTCTGCTGTGCTAACTATCTTAGTAGCAATTGTCGCTACTGCTATTCGTGCTCCTTGGTTCCTGCTGTTCTTCCTGGGAACTGTTCCAGCCGCTGTGATTCTGATCTCGGTACTCAGACGACCAATTCGCGATCGCAATTCTGCTTTGAGACACCAACTCGAAGAAATGGCAGCTAGCTTAATCGAGATGATTCAGCTAATCCCAGTCACACGAGCTCATGGTGCTCAACAGACTGAGATGGAACGGATTGATGGCAAGCTAGTGACGGTCAAACAGGCAGCGGTGCGACTTGACTCGATTAACGCGATCACCGATGCCTCTTCTTGGGTAACCCTACGCTTATTCAGTCTGGTTTGCTTGATCACCTCAGCCTGGTTAGTCTATACCAAGCAATGGTCAATCACAGTGGGGGATGTGGTGTTACTGACTGGCTATTTTGATTCCCTGACTAACTCGATAGTGCAAATATTAGCGGTATTGCCACAGATTGGCAAAGGGTTTGAATCCATTCGCTCAGTGGGTGAAATTATCGAGTGTCCTGACCTAGAGCGCAATCCTGGTAAGATAGCTCTGCAACAAGTGCGTGGTGAATTCACCTTTGAGTCCGTTAGTTATAAGTATCCCGATACGGAACAGTTTGCCATTCAAGACTTTTGTCTACAGGTCAATCCTGGGGAAACCATTGCCATCGTCGGAGCATCCGGAGCCGGAAAATCGACCTTATTAAGTCTGATTATTGGTTTCATGGCTCCCACGACCGGAAGAGTTTTACTAGATGGTACAGATATGAGTAGCCTCGACCTACAGACCTATCGGAAATTTCTCTCAGTGGTTTCCCAGGAGACTATCTTATTTGAAGGTACGGTGCGAGAGAATATTGTGTACGGCAGTGAACAATTGGATGAAGAACAGTTAGTCAAAGCGATTAAGGATGCCAATGCCTTAGAATTTATTCAGGAATTGCCCTCGGGGCTTGATACTCTAATTGGGGAAAATGGGGCAAAACTTTCTGGTGGTCAACGGCAACGACTAGCTATTGCTCGTGCTTTAATTCGTAATCCACGGGTGTTAGTTCTCGATGAAGCAACATCGTCTCTAGATACTGCTTCGGAAGCTTTGATTCAGGAAGCGTTGGAACACTTGATGGAAAACCGCACAACGTTTGTGGTAGCTCATCGCCTATCAACGATTCGGAAAGCTGACCGGATTGTAGTTATGGAACGAGGGCATATTGTAGAAGTTGGCAATCACCCTCAACTGCTGGAAAAAGATGGAACCTATACACAATTACATTCATTACAGATATAGCGTTTTTATGCAATTTCTCAATAACCGCTGGTTAACAAATTGGATCAGCAATTTATCAGGCAG